>JANWXR010000347.1 GCA_025057205.1 Anaerolineales bacterium
GGCGGTCGGCGGCGGCGCGGTCCACGTCCTCGTGCAGCAGGATGGCTTCGCGAATCTGGTGGCCGATGGTGTACACCGGGTTGAGCGCGTTCATGGCGCTCTGGAACACCATCGCCATCTCCTTCCAGCGATAGCGGCGCATCTCGCGCTCGCTCAGAGTCAGCAGGTCAACGCCGTCGTACCACACTTGCCCGGAAACGATGCGCCCTCCCGCCGGCAGCAGTCGCAGCAGGGAGAGCATCGTCGTGGTCTTGCCGCAGCCGCTCTCCCCCACCAAACCCAGCGCCTCGCCCGGATAGACGTCGAAAGACACGTCCTCCAGCGCATGAGCCACCGCGCCGTCGGCGCTCACGAAATCCGTGCTAAGGTGACGGACGCGGAGGAGGGGTTGGGGGGTGGAGGTTGAAAGGGGGAACATTTACCTTGGGGCGGGGAGAGGACGTGTTGCGTATTGCGTATTGCGTATTGCGTATTCCGTATTGCGTATTACGTGGCACTTGATACTTCTGCACCTGACACTTCCGCACGTGATACCATCTTTTCATCCCCCTCCAGATGATGCGCTGTCAGGCGCGGGTTGAGGATTTCCTCGAGCACGTTGCCGAGCAGCACGCAGCCGAGCGAGACCCAAACGATGGACAGGCCGGGCGGGAGGTAGAACCACCAGGCGCCGTTCGTGATGGCGTTACGGCTGAAGGCGAAGTTAATCATCGTCCCCCAGGAGGGCTGCGTCGGGTCGCCCAGGCCGAGGAAGGCCAGGCCGGATTCGACCAGGATGGCGGTGGAGATGATGAGCACCGTGTTGGCGACGATGAGGGGCATGACCTGCGGGATGATGTGGCGGGTGATGATGTGGACATGCCCCGCACCGATGGCGCGCGCCCGCGCGACGAACTGCCGCTCCTTGATGGTCAGCACCTGTGAACGAATCAGCCGCGCCGTGCTCGTCC
>JANWXR010000348.1 GCA_025057205.1 Anaerolineales bacterium
GACCTCAACCTCTTCCCGCCCCAGTTCCGCGAACGGGCAACGGTGTGGGTAGTGCGGAATGGCGCCATCGCACAAGTGTAGCTCGGCCTGCTAGAAAATCTAACTACGGACCTCGCCTGCCACTGCAACGTTCCACTTGAGAGTCCACCGCAAATAAGGATGTTTCACCGCTGAGATCGCAGAGCACGCGGAGAAATAATCAAGGAAGAACTCTACGGTCTCAGTGATGCGTTTTTTCAGAGCACTCACTTGAGCAACTCGCCGAGTTTTGTCGTCCTCGTTGGATTCGTCGCTTGGCGTTATGACAGCAATAACACCCGATCCCGGTAGGCCGGCGCGAAATCCGGCCTGCCACCAAGCACACGCTGCCACTTGGGCAGCTCAAGCGCTTCTGTTCGGCTTAACCATAGGTTTTGGCCAAGGAGACGGGCATAGCATATATGCCCTGGTCTTACCCGATAACCGGTTATCGTGAAGGTTATCTAGTTGATCAGATGGGAAACACGGGTCACATTCACCGTGTACATGCAAAGGTTGTCAGAGAACGTGCCGCCCCTTCGTCCTTCGGCGGGCTTCGCGAAGCGAAGCCACACTCAGGATGTCCTGCGCAGCGGGCCTCTTGTGCGGACGCCGCGCGAAGCCGAAGCGGGAATAGGCGGACGCCCCCCGCACCCTGAGCGCGCTCATCGGAGCGAAGCCGAAGGGTCAGGGTGCGGCTGACATGTTTTGCGTGCACACCCATTCACCGGCGGACGCAGGGTGTGGATCAATCTCGAGTGTACAATTCTTGATTGCTGCTCATGGCCTTGGCTTCCTCGATTACAAGACAACCCAACAATACCAAGTTCCCTGAGCAGCAGCACTCTTAAGAGGATAAGGGAATCGGTGCGCGCCTTTCAAAAACTCTTACAACAGGAGAACGTCGAATGACCCCCCTACAAGGTCAGATT
>JANWXR010000349.1 GCA_025057205.1 Anaerolineales bacterium
ATTTATCCCGAAACCTTCCGGCTGGCGGTGTTGCAAGATGTGGAAGTGGTCGGCGTGCCGACGACGTTGCTCGAACGCTGGGAGATGCAGACCGGCCTGCTGGAACGCGCTGCCGAGAACCGGATGAACCTCGTCGTCGCCAGTCGCCCGGGCGAGTCAGGGACGAGCGCGGTGATTGCCATCACCGAGGACTTCACGCTCTGGACGAAGTGGAAGCGGCCGTTTGCGGGCAACATCAACTACCCACAGGTTACCCGCGCGAGCGCGCAGCCCGGCCTGACCCGCGCCGAGGTGCATCCCGCCGCTGCCGCCAACCGCACCATCTCCCACCGCACCAACGTGGTGGACGGGAGGCCGTGGCGGTTAGCAGAGACGATCACGGCTGCAACATAGAAGATAGAAAGTGGAAAGTAGTGAGTTGCTCGCACTTTCTACTTTCTACTCTCTACTTTCTACCCACCCACCCATGACCCTGCCTGTCCTCATCATCGGCGCCGGGCCGGTGGGGCTGTCGCTGGCGCGGGCGCTTACGCTCAAAGGCATCGCCGTGCAGGTCTTCGAGCAATTGCCGGCGCTCAGCCCCGAGGCGCGGGCCAGCACCTTTCACCCGCCCACGTTGGAGATGTTCGCCGAGTGGGGGATCATTGACGAAGTGCTGGCGCTGGGCCATCGCGTGAACAGCCTCGAATACTGGGAGCGCGCCACCCGCCAACGCATCGCCCGCTTCGATTACGCCCTCATCGCTGGCGACACGCCCTATCCCTTCCGGTTGCAGCTTCCGCAATCGCGCGTCACCGCCATCCTGCTGCCGCACATTCTGCGCTCGCCGTTCGGCGCCGTCCATTTCAATCACACGCTCACTTCAATCAGCAGTCATCAATCATCGGTCTTCGCAACCTTCGAGACTCCTGCCGGCACCAAAACCGTCGAAGGCGCCTACCTTGTCGGC
>JANWXR010000034.1 GCA_025057205.1 Anaerolineales bacterium
CCCTGCTCCGTTCAGCTACATCCGCGGGCGCATCGAGATTACGGGCACGGTCAAGGTGGAAAACTTTGCCTTCTTCCGCCTGCAGTACGGCAAGGGGCTGAACCCAACGGAGTACATCCAGATCGAGGGCGACCGCTATGAACAGATCGAAAACGGCTGGCTCCAGTTCTGGAATACCGAGGGGCTGGACGGTCTGTATACCCTGCAACTGGTTGCGGTGAAGAATGACCCGGAAGGCGGGCCATTTCAGTTTGAGACGGCGACCGTGCCGGTGACGGTGGATAACCGGCCTCCGACCGTCACCCTGCTTGCGCCGGCGCCGAATCAGACGTATACCTTGCAGGACGAAGCGATAGTGATTCAGCCGCAGGTGCAGGATAACCTGGCGGTGGCACAGGTGGAGTTTTACGTGGATGGGACGCTGTTCCAAACGGTGACGGCGCCGCCTTATTCCACGCGCTGGCGCCTCACCGAAGCGGCTCGCGGGACGCGCCGCTTCCACGTGCGCGTGGTGGATGCTGCCGGCAACTTCGCCGAGAGCCAATCGGTATCCGTCATCATTCGCTAAGCGTTGGGTCGGAACGAACGGAGGCATTTTTCTATGAACACCAGCCCAGCATTTGCTTTGCGACAGGTTATACTCCGGTCCGCCAAACTGGAGCTGCTCAACACCTATCGGGGCGTTCCCATCGTCTATCCGGCCATCCCGGAAACGGCTGACGAAGCAACCCTGACCGTTAAGATCGCCGGTTACGAAATCGTCTGCCTGACGCTGGAGCCGATGACCATCCTGCTCAGCCCGCTGCTGGAAGACCCGGTGCGCGCCAGCGTGCTGGCTTGTAACGTAGGCCTTGGCCTGGCTACTCTGGGGAACTTTCAATACACCAGTGCCCAGGTAGGCGACCGGATGGTCATGCGGGTCGCGCCCCACGCACCGTTGATTGTGGAAGTGGTGGTCGGCGAACACACCCTGACCGGGCAAATGACGGACATCTCGATGGTCGGCGTGGGCGTGACCGTTCCGTCGACGGAAGCCGTTCACCTTAGCCCTGGCTCGCCGGTCACCGTCTCACTAACTTTGCCCATCGAACCGAGAACCACACTGCGGCTGGTCGGGGCGGTGCGCTCCATCCGCCCGGACGGTAGCCCCTCGGAGCATTCTCGGATTGGCATCCAGTTTACGCCCCAGCCCCAACCCCCAATCCTTTATCAATATGTGCGAGAGCGGCGGGATGAAATTGAGCGCGAACTCAAAGCATTGTACGCAGAGCGAGTTTCGGAAAGCCGGTAAGGTGGAGCCCAAGTTCGGCGAGCAACCCCTAGCACTCCAATCTAAAAAGTGCTAATTGGGACTTGACAAGTCCTAGCCTGTTTTTGTAATATCACGGCGTCGGTTAGCACTCATGATATTCGAGTGCTAACTTTTCATCGTGTATCTCAAGACCTATACCAGGAGGCATCCTTATGGCAATCAACCTCAAGCCACTAGGCGACCGTGTGGTCGTCGAGCCGATCGAGCAGGAGGAGATGACCGCTGGCGGCATCGTCCTACCTGAGACGGCGAAGGAAAAGCCGCAGCGCGGCACTATCGTTGCGGCAGGGCCGGGCACCCGCGACGAAGACGGAGATCGCATTGCGATGGACGTAAAAGTCGGCGACGTAGTGCTATACGCCAAGTACGCAGGCACCGAATTCAAGGTGGACGGCAAAAAGCTGCTCATCCTCAAGGAGAGCGACTTGCTGGCCATCGTCGAAGGCGACGAGCCGAAGAAGGGCAAAAAGTAGCGTATTCCGTCTCACGTCGTCCGTGCCCCGTGTGCACTACGCAATGCGGATTGCGCTTCACTAAACTTTACTCACAGGAGCGATTCTCATGGCTGCTAAGCAACTCATCTTTTCCGAAGAAGCCCGCCGCAAATTGCAGCGCGGCGTGGACATCCTGGCCAACGCTGTAGCTACCACCCTCGGCCCCAAGGGCCGCAACGTTGCGCTCGATAAGAAGTTCGGCGCCCCCACCATTACCCACGACGGCGTGACGGTCGCCAAAGAGATCGAGCTGGAAGACCCCTACGAGAACATGGGCGCTCAGCTGCTTAAGGAAGCGGCCACCAAGACCAACGATATCGCCGGCGACGGCACCACTACCTCCACCGTGCTGGCGCATGCCATCGTCACCGAAGGCCTGAAGGCGCTGGCTGCCGGTTACAACCCGATGCTGCTCAAGCGCGGCATTGAGAAAGCGACCGACTCGGTGGTCGAAAACCTGCGCAAGATGGCGGTCAAGATCGACACCAAGGAAGAAATTGCTTCCGTCGCCACCAACTCCGCCGCCGACCCCGAGATCGGCAACCTGATCGCCGAAGTGATGGACAAGGTCGGCAAGGACGGCGTGATTACGGTCGAGGAGAGCAAGAGCCTCCAGTTTGAGACCGAGTACGTTGAGGGTATGCAGTTTGACCGCGGCTACATCAGCCCCTACTTCATCACTAACCCCGAGGCAATGGAAGCGGTTATCAACGAACCGTACATCCTCATCCACGACAAGAAGATCAGCGCCGCTGCCGACATCGTGCCCATCCTCGAGAAGCTGGTGCAGATCGGCAAGCGCGACCTGGTCATCATCGCCGAGGATGTGGACGGCGAAGCGCTGGCCACGCTGGTGCTGAACAAGCTGCGCGGCATGCTCAACGTGCTGGCCGTCAAGGCCCCCGGCTTCGGCGATCGCCGCAAGGCCATGCTGCAGGACATCGCTATTCTGACCGGCGGCACCGTCATCACCGAAGAATTGGGCAAGAAGCTCGAATCGGCTACCATTGCCGACCTAGGCCGCGCCAAGAAGGTGGTCGCCACCAAGGATGACACCACCATCGTGGACGGCGCCGGCTCGCCGAAGGCCATCAAGGGCCGCATCGAAGAAATCAAGGTCGAGATCGAAAAGTCCACCAGCGACTACGACAAGGAGAAACTACAGGAGCGCCTGGCCAAGCTCTCCGGCGGTGTGGCCGTCATCCGCGTGGGCGCAGCTACTGAGACGGAGCTGAAGGAGAAGAAGCACCGCGTCGAGGATGCCCTGTCCGCCGCGCGCGCCGCAGTGGAGGAAGGCATCGTGCCCGGCGGCGAAATCTCGCTCCTGAACGCCGGTGCCAGCTTGGAGAAGATGAAGGTCGAGGACGAGGATGAGCAGGTCGGCATCAACATCGTCCGCAAGGCGCTCGAGGCCCCCATCCGCAAGCTGGCGCAGAACGCCGGTCAGGATGGCTCGGTGATCATTGATGCTGTGCGCCGCCAGGCCAAAGAGCAGAAGAATAAGAACGTTGGCTACAATGTGTTGACAGGCGAGTACGTGGATATGATCAAAGCCGGCATCATTGACCCGGTCAAGGTCGTCCGCGGTGCGCTGGAGAACGCTGCCTCCATCGCCAGCATGATCCTGACCACCGACGCGCTCATCACCGACGCGCCGGAGAAGGAGAAGGCCCCCGCTGCGCCTGCGGGCGGCGGCATGGGCGGCGACTTCTAGTCAACGGCAAGCGCCGGTCACCCTGGCAACGAAGAACGAGACGGCTCCCCGCACGAGGAGCCGTCTCGTTTTCCAAAATTCGTTATTCATACCGAACTGATTCAAACCTTCCAAAAAGGCGATAGTGCTTCATGATAGGTGAAAAACTCTACTACTGGAGTCCACCACCATGAGCACCATCCCAACCCGTGTAACCGCAAAGCAATTCGAAGACCATATCCGTCCATGTCGGAGCACCGCCCAGCGTGGTTATGTCTGTTCCATCCCGCTCTACAAGGTCCTCAGCTACATCCCGTACCGCCTGCACACCGGCTGCCGGTGGGAACGCTTGCCCAGCGAGCCAGACCCCACCAACCCCCACAAAAAAGAAATCAGCTGGCAGGCGGTCTACTATCACTTTCACAAGTGGAGCCACGACGGCAGCTGGGAAGCAGTTTTGCTTGGGTAGACAAGCTCCCCGTGCTCTGCTGTGCTGGTCGGTTTTGACCGGAAGGATGCTTACCTCTTGGGGGCTCATCATGTCGCCTTTGCCCTAATCCATCTGTGGCATGTCTTTGCAGAAAAGGGTTGAATCAGTTTCTAGCCAACGGCCCCGGCCTTAGCACCGGTGTGCTGAGGAAAAGCCATCACTTCGTTGAACCGCTTCTCGCAGCGCGATGGTTTCGCCTCCGGCCACCCCATCAGGGCATTCTCGCGCACCGCCCCAGCAGGCGGCAAAGCCCGCGCGCTGCGCTCCACCTTGACGAGGCCCGGCCTCCGGCGAGGCGCTCCCGCCTAAGAAAGCGGTTCGCACAAGTCTGTTCACCCGCTTGATAACCCGGACGCGACGCTGACAGCGAAGAGCAACCCAGTAGCACTCGCCCTTTTACACCATCGACAGAGACACCAACAGCCCATCTCTTGATTGCAAGGTAAGGTCGGTCAAAACTTCGTGCGGACAAGCTCATATAGCTTGTCCACAATTACTTTAAGTGCCTCCGGCATTGGAGATGCCCCTGGATAGCTTTGGTAGCTCACTTCCTTCTTGTTTTCCCCAAGCACTACAAGCAATCTATATGGGTAATACCTCTGACCTGCGCTTGCGTCCCCATAAGTGGCTTCCAGTTTCCAAAAACCTGTCTGATTCAGGAGGGCGATCAGGTCACTGATTTCTGTCTCGGAAAGGCCTGTTTCCTTTGTCTTTAGATCTGCTTCGGTCCAGCAAGGGCTTTGTCCAATCCATTGGGTACATTTGTTATCTACGTCCTCAAAGAAAGTGTAAATCAGTCTGGAGCGATTAATCTCAATCTTTTCATAAGTCGTCTCCGCCGTAAAAAGATAGCTTAAAGAAAATGGCTGCGGGGATTCGGGGCTTACTCTTTGCTGTAGACATCCTGGCAAAAGTAAAACGCCAATAAGAAGAATGACAATTGGCTCAATTCTGAACAACGAACATTCTATCTTGCTGGCTTTCTCGGATGAAGGTCGTGAACTCATTGGCTGAACCTCCTGCGTTAATCCACCTAGTCGAGTCTCCTAGAGAAACGGTGCTCATAGCACCATTATACTCTCCATTCGCTCATTTCGCGCAAAGATAAATTTGAGAATGGCCTGAGAACCCGTCACTTATGTAGGACTTACGCAGTTGCCATAAGTGTTTTAGACTAGCGGGTATGAACCCTGCCCAATGCGACGCACTTGACTACATCCACTTCTTGATTGCGGCCCAACGAGTGTACAGCGCCACCGAAGCCGCCCGCTGTGATCCCCGTCCAGAAGAGGCGCGTCCGGCGCGGGATACCTACACGCGTCTGCTGCACTGCCATTCTTCCGGCAGCCGGGAGCTCTGGACGGAAGTCGAAGGCTGTGTGGATCGCCAGCGTGGGCTGCTGGTGGCCGATGACTCAACGTTGGACAAGCCGTACAGTCGGGCGATGGAGTTGGTGACGCGCCATTGGTCGGGGAAGCATCAGCAGGTGGTGGCCGGGCTCAACTTGATCACGCTGGTCTGGACGGATGGGCAGGCCTGTCTGCCGTGTGACTTTCGCCTGTATGACAAGGCCCACGACCAGTTGGACAAGAATGACCACTTCCAATCACATGCTCTTCACCGCGGCCAAGCGGGGCTTTTGCCCACGCCGGGTGGCCTTCGATGCCTGGTATGCCAGCTTGCGCAATCTCAAGCACTTGCGGGCGCTCGATTGGTCTTGGCTGACCCGGCTCAAGCCCAATCGCTTGGTCGACCCCGATGGCTCGGGCAATCGGCCGGTGTCTTCCGTGTGCCTGCCCCTGACGGGCGGCGTGGTGCATTTGAAAGGCTATGGTTTCGTTCGTGTATTCAAGATAGCTGCCCCACACGGTGGCGTGGAATACTGGGCGACCGATGACCTGAGCTGCACCCTGGAACAGTTGGCCGATGACGTAGCCCAGATTGGAGCCATCGAAGCGTACCATCGCGGCCTCAAGCAGTTCTGTGGTGTGGAGCGCGCCCAGCACCGCTGAGCGGTGGCGCAACGCAATCACATCGGCTTTGCCATCCGAGCGTTCCTGCGCTTGGAGTGTCATCGGTTAGCCACCGGTGTCTCGTGGTTCGAAGCCAAAGCCAGTATTGTGCGCGAAGCCATCCGCGCCTATTTGGCCCGCCCACTTTACATGCTTCCGTCAACTGCGTAACTCCTAGGAATGTGCCCAACATCTGGGTGAATCCGACCGCTGCTACGCAGCGAAGGGTACGCGTGCCGTGACAGCAGAGTCATGAGTAGGCAAAGGGGTCTTGCCAGCCCCACAGCGGCGGCTTATCCAGGCCGTCGTCTGTCAGGTAACAAAGCCCGATTTTTGCCCTATACCCTCGCCTTCACCGCCTGCGCCGTCCGGTGTGCTAAGGCCATGACGGTGAGCATCGGGTTGACGCCGGAGGCGGTGGGGAAGGCCGAAGCGTCGGCGACGTACAGGTTGCGCACATCCCAGGCCTCGCCCTGTGGCGTGAGCACGGCCTCGGCGCGCTTGCCGCTCATGCGGCACGTTCCCATCTGGTGGGCGGAGAAGACGTTTAGGCGATTGGGCGCAAGGCCGGCGCGCGCCACGCGCTCCAGATACGCCTCGAGTTCGCCGCCCGAGAACGGCTCGAGGCCGGAGTGCGGGCCGCAAATCGCCGTCGCGCCGGCAGCCCGATGCAGGCGGAAGCATTCCTGTAGGCCGCGCAGCAGATGCGCGCCGTCGTAGCGCGAGAGACGATAGTCGAGCACGGGCCGGCCTTGCTTATCCACGCTCACGCGCCCACCGTCCCGGTCGCGGGTGATGGCGATGAAGATAGCCCCCCGGCGCATGCCCGCGACGGCCTCCTTGTGCTCCGCGCCGGAGCGCCACGGTAGACCGAGGCCGATGAGGCCGGGATGCGCGGGCGGGTGCTCGATGAGGACGCCGTAGTGCCGCCCGTCGAGGTTGGCCCACTGGTTCACGTAGCGCGTCAGCATCGGGCCGCGCCACGGCTCGATGACATCGGGATACGTCCCAATGACGGGCACGGTCGGGTGCAGGTGCAGGCCGCGCCCGATGTTCGGATTGTCCAGCCCGGAGCGGAGCAGCAGCGCCGGCGAGTGCAGGCTGCCGGCGGCCACCACCACGGCGCGCGCGTGTACCGTCAGCGTGCGCGGGCCGTTCGGCGCTGCAACCACTTCAACCTCGACCCCCGTCGCGCGGCCGTTCTCGATGAGAACCTTCTTCGCCTCGGCATTGACGAGGAAGCGTGCGCCGTGTTCGGCGGCGTCGGCCAGATAGGTGCGCGGCGCGCTGCGCTTCGTCCCGCGCGGGCAACCGAAGGTGCACCAGCCGCAAAGGTCCGGCTCGTCGCAGCCAAAGCGGTTTTGTGGGATGACGCCGCAGCCCAGCCCGAGCCGGTCGCAGGCGCGTTCGAGCACCTGCGCTTCACGGCTGGGCAGCGCTTCTTCTTCGTTGACGCCGAGCCGTGCGCACACGGCATCGAGCGCGGCGGTGAAGTCGCCGCCCGCAATCCCCACGCAGGCGTGCTCATGTTCCCACTCCTCGCGCACGTGGTCGGGCGTGCGAAAGCACGCGCCCCAGTTGATAACCGTGCCGCCGCCAAGCACCGAGCCGGCCAGCACCACCACACCCAGGTCGCGCGTGGCGAGCATGCCTCGGTTCTCGTACAACTTTTGATAGGCGGTGAACTCGACTCCGTCGAAATCGCGCTCGGTGTACGCGCCGCCCTTCTCTACCACGATGACGCTCTTGCCTGCGCGCGCCAGCTCGGCGGCGACCACGCTGCCGCCGGCGCCCGAGCCGACCACCACTACGTCGCAGTCGAGCGCTGTCTCGGTCGTTGGTGAAATCAGCGGCAGCAAGGATGGAGACTCGGCCGGTTGCCGGGCCGGGACGGCGTAGCCGAGCGCGGCGTGATTGGGATTGGCGCCCGACTCGTCCGGCGCCGAGTAGAACAGCGCGGTGGTCAATCGCTTGAGGGCCTGAAAGGCGCGGCGCAACTGCGGCAGCGGCGAGACGGCCCAGCGTTGCAGTACGCGCTCGCGCTGCTTCGGCGTGAGTTGCACAAACGACTTGAAGTGCCCGGTGAGCACACCTGCCATGAACGGCCGCTCCAGGTAATCCAGCAATTGCTTGAACTCGCGCTGCTGCTCATCGCTTTGCAGGTCGCGCACGGCGCGGGCCACCAGGCGCGGCACGTCGAGGTCGGAGGCCTTGCGCTTCCAGAAGCCGTGCGGGTCATCGGATCGTTCAATAGATGGAACGAGCGTATCGCACAGCGCGGTGAGGGTGGCGAACTGTGAATCGGTGAGAAAGTGGGACATGGAGATGGCGGATGGTGGATGGCGGATAGCGGATAGCGGATAGCGGATTGCAGGCCCGGCCTATCCCAGAGAGCTGGCTTGCCGGATGGCTTCCAGATGGTTGCGGGCGTGGTTGAGCATGCGCTCAGCCCACCATTGCACGGTGCGTGGGCCGGAGTGCGGGTGAAAGCCCGTGCGTGACCAATCCTCCGTGTTCAAGTTCTTTAGCGTGGCCAGCGCTTCTGCCCGTGTGCGCGCAAACGCGGCGATGATGTGTTGCAGCGGCTCTTCCGGGTGATAGGTCTTGTCCATCGTCCAGCGATATTCGGGGAAGGCTTCCAGGTGCGGCGATTCTTCGGACAGGATGCGCCGGATGCGCGGCCAGAAGGCGAGCGCCTCGGCATCGCGCACGTGGGCGGCGATTTGATGCAGAGTGGCGCCGTCGGCCAGGCGGCGCGCGTGCCATTCCGCCTCGGGCAGGGCGTCGGCCAGCGCGGCGAACTCAGCCGGCTGCTGCTCCAGGCGTCTTAATAGGAGGACGCGGTACTCGTGAAGTTGCCCGCCCATATGGAATGCAAAATCACTTAGCCAGCCGGGTGCGCGATTCCAGCGGCCCTGATTTCTTCAAGACCCAGATGAAAGAGCATCATTCTCCAGAGGCTTCACGTTGCGGTAAGAGTTGAGATGACTTGATTCAAGTCCACCGGTCTGCCCGCGCGGCGCTTGGCCAGCAGCGTTTCCAGCCCGGCGACGACGGCAGGCAGCTGCTTCAGGCCGCGCGTCTTCTTCTGCATCACCATCAACTGGTCGCCGGCGTCCGGCCCTTCGGCCTCGCGCAGGAAGAGCACGGCAGCGGCCACGCCGAGCATCTCGGATTGCGAGGCAAGTTCGGCGGGCAGGCTGGCGCTGAACCGATAGCGGGCGAACGCTTCGGCGATGACGGCCAGCGCTTCGTCGGGCCGTTCGCTGTAGCGCCACGGGGGCGAGCTGCCCCAGGCGAGCGGCGGCGGTGCGGTGACCACCACTTCCGCTGCGTTGCCGAACGCAACCGGCTGCCGGCCCGGATACAGCAGGTTGGGTACGAAGACGTGCGCCCGCTGTTCCGCGCCGAGCAGGTCGGCCAGGAACTGCGCTAGGTCGGCGCGGGCCAGCACGTTGCGTGCATCGGTCTCAGCCTGCTCGAAGTCGGTGGCGTGCTCCGCATAGAAGTCGGTGAGTTTGGCAACTTCGGCGAAATCGCGAACGGCAGCGGCCAAGTCGCCGGGCCAATCGTCATTGAGGGCGTGGGCGAATAGTGTGGGGAGGCCCTTGCCGTCCCCGGCCAGCCGCCGGCTTGCCGTCACCGCCGGATGGTCGCGCAGCGGGCTGAACGTCTTGCGCGCCGCCTCGGCCACGCGATGGGCTTTGTAGGCCTTGACGTTCTGTTCGTGTTCCGGCCAGTCGCTCGCGGCCAGCAGACAGCCGGTCAAACGGAGGCGGTCATCGGTGCGGACGAGGAGGGGCATGGAGGGTTGGAGATTGACGATTGATGATTGAAGACTGAAGACTGAAGACTGAAGACTGATGGCTAAAAAGAAAGGTTGAGGCTTTGATGGGACTCCAAGGTGATGACGCGGATGTTGAGTGGCTGCCATTCGGCGGCAAGAGCGGCGATGAGGCCGAGCAGGCCGGCGCGGGCGGCGCGGACGGCGGCGTGCGGCGAGTCATCCGGGCGCAGCACCGTTGCAATCAGGCCGCCGCCGGTCTCCTTCATCACGCGCGCCGCCATCTGTGACATGAGAAACACGCCCTTGAGGTTGACGTTGAGCGTGCGATCCCACTCGCCCTCGTCCAGCTGCAGTGCCGGTGTGTGCGGCTCGATGTGGGCCGTGTTCACCAGCACGTCGAAGCGCGGGTGCTGTTCAAGCAGCGTGTAAATCATGGTTTGCACGGCCAGCTTGTTGCTCACATCTACAGTGTGGACGAGCGCGTTGCCGCCCGCTGCGATGATGGCGCCGGCGGTCGCTTCGGCAGCATCCGGGTTGAGGTCAATCACGACGACCGTTGCTCCGGTCTGTGCCAGCTCCAGCGCCAGCCGCCGGCCGCTGCCGCGCCCTGCGCCGGTGACCAGAGCGATTCGGTTGCTGGGTTGGGGTTCCATACAATCGAGCGCGTTCTCCATCCTGTTTGAAGGCACGCTCATTGTAAAGCAGACCGACGTGATTGCCCAACGGATTGCAGCTTAGCTATCCGGCGCTTGCTCAGCCGGCCAGCGCCTGCCAGAGCACGCGCGGCGTCAGCGCACTAAACGGGTCGGCATGGCCGAGGGCGATGTTGACCAGCCGCAGCTTTAGCTCATCATGGCGCTGCGCGGCGCGCACGAAACGATTGAGTACCCAGGGCCGGAAGTACACGTCGCGCACACGGCCAAAGTTGACGAACACGCTGAGGAACCGGGCGCGCAGGGTGCGCGCATAGCGGCGGGCAGCGGCCTCCGGCGCAACGCCGGTGCGCAGGTCGTGGTGGATGGCCTCTGCTGCCAACTCCGCCGATTCGAGCGCGAAGTCAATGCCCTCGCCCGTCATCGGGTTCACTAAGCCGCAGGCCTCGCCTACGAGATATAGGCCGGGCCAGGCCGTGCGCGCCCGGTCGAAGTCGAAGCGCAGGGGATAGCCTTTGAGAGGGGCGGTTGGTTGCGCTTCGGCGAGCAGGCCGGCGATGTACGGGTTGGCGATGAAACCGTCGAACGTCTGGCGCGGTGTGGCGTGAAGCGGGCGCCGGCCGGTGCGCAGGAAGTAACCTGCCCCGACGTTGGCGGTGGTTGCTGAAGTAGGGAAGACCCAGCCATAGCCGGGCAGCGGCACCGAGTCGAAGTGGAACTCGACCGCGTCGCTTAGGCCGCGCACGTTGGCAAAGTAGGTGCGCGCAGCGCGACCCAGCGCAGTCGGCGCAGCGAGCAAGCCGGCGCGTTCTAGCACGGCGGTGGAGGCGCCGGTAGCAAGCGCTACGACGCGCGAGCGCAGCGCAGCCCCGTCGGTGCGCACGCCCACGACGCATGTTGCCGCATCTCGCAACAGATCGCTCACGGTTGCCCGGCGGAACTCGGCCCCGGCAGCTATGGCACGCCGTCGCAGGATGTCGTCCAACTGAAATCGCGGCAGCACCAGTGCGTGGTCGGGGTAACCGGCGTGAGCGGGAATAGGCGAAGTAAAGTGCTCACCGTTGGGCGAGAAGACTTTGAGGGCATTGATGCGATAGCCGGAGTTATTGACTTCGGCCAGCACGCCGAGTTGTTGCAGCACGCGCAGCGCGCGCGGCGAGAGGCCGTCGCCACAGGTCTTGTCGCGCGGGAATTCGGCCTTGTCCAGCAGGAGCACGCCATGGCCGCGTTCGGCCAGCAGACAGGCCAGCGCCGAGCCAGCCGGCCCCGCGCCGACCACGATCACATCCGGCTGTTCAAAGGGCATAGAGAGAGCACTGAAGCGCTAAGTGGGAAAAGGGCGCTGGAAATTCTAATGTAGGAGAACAAATCCATCAGCGGCTTCACTTCCTTTCGGTGCCCTTAGTGGTTTTAGCCCCGGCACAGCGCGTTGGCTATTCCCTAACCAATCCCTCCTTAAAAAGTTTCAAACCCATTGCTTCTGGTAGGGAGAATCGCTATACTTTGGCAAATTGTGGGGGAAAGTGGGTAAAAGTGGACTAGACGCCGAGGCAAGTCGGCGTCTGCGCGTTTGTAGGAGAAGTCGAACGCATGTTCTTGGGTGAGTTCACCCATGCGATTGATGACAAAGGCCGCCTAACCATCCCCGCCAAGTTTCGTGAACAACTCACCGCTGGGGCGGTCATCACGCGTGGCTTCGAG
Source organism: Anaerolineales bacterium (assembly GCA_025057205.1). Classification (GTDB taxonomy): domain Bacteria; phylum Chloroflexota; class Anaerolineae; order Anaerolineales; family UBA6663; genus JANWXR01. Next base: position 12,143 of record JANWXR010000034.1, read on the forward strand.
AAGCACCTATTGATTTACACCCGGGAAGCGTTCGCTCGCCTGACGGCCCGCGTGCGCACGCTGACACCCACCGACCCCGACCACCGTGCGTTGCTGCGCCAGCAGTTCTCCGGCGCAAGCGAAGTGACGCCGGACAAGCAGGGCCGTATTCTTATCCCTCAGTTCTTGCGTGATTACGCCGGTCTGGATGGTGAGTGTGTACTGGTTGGAGTGGGCGATTTTATTGAAGTCTGGAACCGGGCCGGCTGGCAGAGCCAGCTGGAGACGATCAACGACCCGGTGCTGAATGCAAGGCGCTTTGCAGCGCTCAATCTGGGTAGCGACGCGCCTTCCACGTGATGGCGCATGTACCGGTCCTTTACAACGAAGTCCTGGCCGGCCTTCAGCCCAAACCCGGCGGCTTCTACATTGATGGCACGGTTGGCGCGGGCGGGCACGCGGCGGGCATTCTTGAACGCTCTGGCCCCGACGGTCGCCTGCTCGGGCTAGACCGTGACCCGGCGGCGCTGGAGGTTGCGCGGGCGGCGCTGGCTTGCTTCGGCGAGCGCGTTCAGCTGGAGCGGGCCTCTTACACCGAACTGGCGCGGTATGTCGCCGAGGGCAGCGCGGACGGGGTGCTGCTCGACCTAGGCCTGTCGTCGCTCCAGCTGGACGACCCGGCGCGCGGCTTTGCCTTTCGCCACGACGGCCCGCTCGACATGCGCTACGACCCGGACGCCGCGCTGAATGCCGCCGAGATCGTCAACGAGTGGCCGTTGGACGAGCTGGCTGACCTGCTTTACAGGTACGGCGAAGAACGCCACAGCCGGCGAATTGCGCGGGCCATCGTTGCGGCGCGGCCTCTCCGCACCACAGGCGAATTGGCCAAGGTCGTGGCGCGGGCGGTCGGCGGGCGGCGGGCGAAGATTCATCCGGCGACGCGCACCTTTCAGGCGCTGCGCATCGCCGTCAACGGTGAGCTGGAGGCTCTGCAAACCGTCTTACCGCTCGCCGTCCGGGTGCTCAAACCCGGTGGACGGCTGGTCGTCATCAGCTTCCATTCGCTGGAGGACCGGATTGTCAAACGGTTCATCCGAGCGCATTTGCGTCCGGATGGTGATGCAAAGAACGTGCCGACGCTGCGCGAGGTGACGCGCAAGCCGGTAGAACCTGCCGAGGCCGAAATCGCGGCCAACCCGCGAGCGCGCAGCGCCCGGCTCCGGGTCGCGGAGAAAGTCTGACGAACGGCACAGAGCTTGCAAGCCGAACTCGTGGAGCGATTTGTTTGCCGAGCGACTCGGCTTAACGTCACAGTGCGCGCTGAGGAGCGCGTCCCGTGGCGTCATGGATAAAGATGCAAAACGTTTACCATCCCTCTGCTCTCCTCCGGGCCTTTCGCCAGGCGCCCTGGCGTCGGCAAATGCAAGTCATAGCTGCGCTCTCGGTCGGCCTGATGATTCTGCTGGTGATCGGTGGCCTGTATCTGGCCGTCGCTTCCCGCGCCGCCAACGCCGGGCGCGACCTACAACGGCTGGCAGCGGCCAAGGCCAGCCTGCTCATCGAGAACGACCGACTGCGCGCACAACTGGCCGAGCTGCGCACCATGAACCGGATGGCCGCGCGTGCCCTTGAGCTGGGTTTTGTGCCTGCCGGCCCCGATCGGGTGGAGTACGTGGCCGTCCCCAACTATCCCCACCAGCCGACCGTGATGGTGGAAGCGCCTTCCGGAGCGACGCCCGTCGCTCAGGCCAATGCGGAAGAGAGCTGGTTACAGCGCACGCTTGGCGCGCTGTTCGGCGGGGGCTGAGTGATGTTCGAGACGGTCTTCATCCGTTTGCGGCTCGTTCTGCTCGGCCTGGCAGTCTTTGCTGGGCTGGTCGTTTTCCAGCTCCTGCGCATCGAGTTCGGGGACACATCGGCCGAGTACTTCCGCCGACTTTCCAGCACGGTCAGTGAGCAGCCCAAAGAGTTCTCTCCGCAGCGGGGCCGCATCTTCGACCGTGATGGTGAATTGCTCGTTGCCAACAGCGTGCAGTATGAGATCAGCGCTGCGCCCAACGCCGTCTGGAACGTCAAGGAGACGGCGGCGGCGCTGTCCACTGTGCTTAACATGTCGGTGGGCAATTTGGAGAAGGCGCTGCGGAGCGATAAAGCTTACGTGTTGATTGCGCGCCCGGTTGAGGCACGCCTTGGCGATGAAATTAAGAAGCTGCTGGATGAAGGCATCATCAGCGGTATTACGGTGACGCCGCTGGCCAAGCGCGAATACCCCGGCGCCAGCCTGGCTGCGCAGGTGCTCGGCTTCGTCGGTTACAACGCTCAGGGGCGGCAGGTGGGCTACTTCGGCGTCGAGGGTTTTTACAACGAGCTGCTTGCCGGCCGCTCGGTGCAGGGCATTCAGCAGCTGGTGCCGTTCATTGCCGAGCCGGACCCGGTGGTGGATCAGGGCGCAGACCTGTATCTGACCATTGACCGCGATATTCAATTCCTGGTGGAGGGCGTGCTTGCCAGCGCCGTGCAGCAATACGGCGCGGAGGGTGGCACCATCATCGTCAGCAACCCACGCACCGGCGAAATTCTGGCGATGGCCTCCTTCCCTACCTACGACCCGAATCACTACGCCACCAACCCGCCCGCCGACCCAATGAACCCGGCGGTCAGCGCACAATACGAACCCGGCTCGACGTTTAAGGTGCTGACCATGGCCGCCGCTCTCGATAGCGGGCTGGTGAAGCTGGACACGCCCTTCGTGGATACCGGCTACATCGAAGTAGGCGGGGTGCCCATCCGCAACTGGGACGGCGGCGTGTGGGGGCCGACGGATATGGTCGGCTGCCTGCGGCACTCGCTCAACGTCTGCCTGGCGACCCTGTCCACGCAGCTGGGGCCGCAGACGTTTTACAACTACATGGCCGCTTTCGGCATCGGCCATCGCACCAACGTAGACCTGGCCGCCGAAGCGTCGGGCCGCCTCAAGCGACCGGGCGACCCCGACTGGTTCGAGTCTGACCTGGGCACGAACTCCTTCGGGCAGGGCGTGGCCGTCACCCCTATCCAGCTGGTGGTGGCGGTTTCGGCCATCGCCAACGACGGCGTCATCATGCAGCCGCACGTCCTGAAGCGCGTGGAGAACAACGGCCGCACGCACGCCACGCAGCCGCAGGTGCTGGGCCGGCCTATCCGCCCCGAGACGGCCCGCACCCTGTCGGAGATGTTGGCCAAGTCGCTGGAGGGCGAAGCCAAGAGCGTCAAAGTGCCGGGCTATCGCATCGCCGGAAAAACCGGCACCGCACAAATTCCCATCCCCGGCGGCTACGACCGCACCCGCACCATCACCTCCTTCATTGGTTGGGGGCCGGTGGACGACCCACAGTTCATCGTGCTGGTCAAGCTCGATAAGCCAACGACCAGCATCTGGGGTTCGGACACGGCAGCGCCGGTCTTTTCGGTGCTGGTGCAGCGGCTGGTGGTGTTGATGCAGATTCCGCCGGATCGGTTGCGTGGCTCGCTGGGCAACTGAGGAGTTATGATTGGTGATTGCAGATTTTAGAATTGGCCGACCGGCAGCCAATCCGAAATCAAAAATCAGCAATCAACAATCATGCTAACACTCAGCCATGTGATTGAAGCCCTGACTGGGTACCAGTTCGCCGGCGGGCCCCAGGTCATCACCGAGGCCGCCATCGACTCGCGGCGCAGCATCCCCGGCTCGTTGTTCGTGGCGCTGCCGGGCGAGCGGGTGGATGGGCACGATTTCGTGGCGCAGGCGTTTTCTCGCGGCGCGATCGCGGCCCTCGTCCAGCGCGACCTGGAGTTGGGTTGCACCACGCTCGACCTGCGCCGACCGCTAACATACGAGCAGGTCGCCGGCCTTAGTTTGCCGGTCTGCCTGCGGGTGGAGAACACGCTGACGGCGCTGCAAACGCTGGGCGCGTTCTGGCGCAGACAACTGAGCCTGCGCGTGATCGGCATCACCGGCAGCGTGGGCAAAACGACCAGCAAAGAGCTGATCGCCGCCGTGCTGAGCACGCGGTTCCGCACCTTTAAAACCGAAGGCAACCTGAACAACGAGATCGGCTTACCGCTCATGCTGTTGCAGCTCACCGAGCAGCACGAGGCGGCGGTGCTGGAAATGGGCTTCTACAAAGTCGGCGAGATCGCCCAGTTGTGCGAATGGGCTAAGCCGCACATCGGCGTGGTCAACAACGTCTATGCCGTGCACCTGGAGCGCGCCGGCAGCATAGAGAACATCATTCAGGGCAAGGGTGAGCTGGTGGAGGCGCTGCCGCCCGACG
>JANWXR010000350.1 GCA_025057205.1 Anaerolineales bacterium
TCTGGGGATTCGTCTAGTGGTAGGACAGCAGACTCTGGATCTGTATGCCGTGGTTCGAATCCACGATCCCCAGCCAGACGGGTAGTTGGCCGTAATTCGCGGCTCACTTACTCCCTCCCCCGACGAAGTTGCGTGCTCTGAAGGCTAAACATGGCTCGCAGCTTCGTTTTTTATTTGACTGGACTTTGGCAAATGGAACTTTTGGCGCCAGATATGGCGCAGATGACTCTCCTGGCAGGCGAGGCCATCGCGGCGTGTGAGTCTACTGCAACGCTCATGAGCTGTTTCAAAGCGATCGCCGAAGAATGCCACGAAATGCCCGATAAATTCGGCGTTGTTATAGTCAACCTCCTTGAAACCAGTTAAGAGCGTTTTTGTTTTTCGTCCGCGCCTGGCGACGCTTCCCTGACGCTTTTCGACCTTTGCTCTGCGTTCATTTCGCCGGCTAAAATCCCCGTTTTTTCAGAGCACTCCACCATGAAACATGAAAATGAACGAACGGAGAGCTTGCATGCGCACATTTTTTTGCATTGACGCTCGCACAAAAATATTATAATATTCAAACACAATCGAACATGCACATCCATCCACGCCATCGTGCCATCCTTGACCTGTTGGAAGAAAAAGGTGAGGTTCGGGTGAGCGACCTGTGTGGACGCTTCAGCGTCTCGGAAATGACCATCCGGCGTGACTTGGCCGAGCTAGAACGGTCGGGGCTGCTGCGCAGGATTCACGGTGGAGCGGTTAACGCTCGGGGCAGAAGCTACGAGCCGCCCTTTCTTAGCCGGGCAGGTGCCCATCAGTTTCAAAAAGAGCGTATTGGAAAGTTGGCCGCAGACCTGATCCATGATGGTGAAAGTATCGCTCTAGATGTAGGTACAACAACATTGGAAATCGCACGTGCACTAAAGGAACGCTCTAACCTCAACCTGACCATAATTACT
>JANWXR010000351.1 GCA_025057205.1 Anaerolineales bacterium
CAGCTTGACAAGCGTGGCGCAGTGAGATAGAGCCAGGAGCCATACTCATACACTGGGCGAACGAGCCAGTTATCCGGCATATGTCCGGTAAAACGACGATTCGTGGCAAGCACGGGTGTATAGCCGATGTCGGCAGCTGCCTGCAGTATATGCACGGCGTACTGATAGTGGTGTCCAGAGAGATTGATGATCGAGTGATCAATGAGGATAAGGTGTGGCATTGCAGACTTGAAGCAGTTTGATCTACGTCCCGGTATACCCGAGAAGTTTATCGCGTTCAACCCAAAACCACGCAATCGTTTTATCCAATCCAACTTCCGTAGGCGCCAAAGTCAGAGTAGGCAGAAAGCTCCTCAACTTGCTGATAGCCAAACATATAGACCGGGCATCGAAGTACTGCGAAGTATCAAACTGGATCGTCTCGAAGTCGTAGCCAACTTTTTGACAAATTAGAGCGAATTCCTAATTGATTTACGGCTCCACAGTAGAAACTCACTAAAAATAGCTCGAATTTTGCACGCCTTGCCGTAAATCAAGCTGGAAATCGCTCTAACCTCGCTTATGGATTGGCCGTTGAAGCACGCCAGACATTTGCATGTACGGCGTAGCGCACATCATTCAGAATGTGATAATACACGCGTGCGCCGCGCAAACGAGAGTGCTTTTCCTCCAAATGCATCAACTGTGCCACTTGAGCGCTCAGGGTGAGCATTTGCCGCAAACTGCCATCCCACTGTTCGAGTGCACGCAAGTAATTCTGTATAAACCGAAGGTCGGCCAGCCAAATCCTGTAGCGCGGCTCGCGGGGATTAAGGTGGGCGAGATGCGTGGCAATGTTGAGGGCAAAATCAAAATCGGTGTCAGTCGTTGTGGCGTAAGACCGGCGAAAACCAACTGCCTGGCACAGCAGTTCATAAATTTCCGCTTCGGTTTTGTTCTGCAAT
>JANWXR010000352.1 GCA_025057205.1 Anaerolineales bacterium
TAGAGCATGAGCAGGAAGGCGACGGTCGCCGTCACGCGCAAGACCTGGAACATGGCAGCGTAATCCCAGCCGAGCAGAGCGCCCACTTTGGCCAGCATCCACCACAAAAGGTTGAAAAAAATCGGCGCGTTGGGTTCCGGGGTCAGGAGGTTCCTAGCCAGATCCGCCGTCAGGTATTGCCGAAACCAGGAGAAGTACTGGGCATGATCCGGCACATTGACCAGGATGCCCATGAACTGCTTGTCCGGCGGGGCGGTCACATAGGCAAAGAGATAAGGCAGGCTTGCCACAATCAGCACGCCCACGATGACGGCCCACACAAAACGCCATTCTGCCAGCTGAACATACGCCGTAGCAACGCCGGTTGCTGAAGCCGGACGGGTGGAGTGGGCGTTAACTACGAAGGGTGCGTTCATTTCAACTTGATGCCATTTCCAACAAGAGGCCCGTATCGCGCCTGCAAATGGACAAATTTTCTGCGAAGCTTCATGCCTTTTCGTGTTTATTCGTACCTATCCGTGCTCATTCGTGTCCATTGGTACTCATTCGTGTTCATTCGTGTTTATTCGTGGACTCCAAAATCCGGGCCGAGCGCCAACGCGCCGTATATCCACAAGCATCCGGCTGGCCAGCGCAACAACGACAATCAGCAGCAATAGCGGGAGCAAGCTCCAGACGCTGCGCAGGCCCATCAGGGTGCCGGCGTTTCTCGCAATATTCCCCGCCAGCCAGTTCGGCAGCGCGTGTTCCACCAACGGGTTTAAGAGGTTGTCCGGTGGGAAGGCCTGTTCGGCCAGGGTCAATCCCCAGGTGGCGATGAACGACCAGAGCAGGAGCGCAGCGGTCAGTACCCTGAACCAGACTGCCCTGCCCCACTTCCGCACCGCAAACGCCACGCCCAGCGCCAGGAACGGCAGCATCGGCAGCAGGTAACGCGGGCCGA
>JANWXR010000353.1:0-116 GCA_025057205.1 Anaerolineales bacterium
ATGCTCTGGATGATGGCGTTGTGGCGGGTGAGGGTCTCGAGCAGGCGCGGCAGCAGCGTGGCGTGGCCGTCCTGCGAGACGACGGTGAGCGTGGTCTTACCGTTACTATGGGCGGC
>JANWXR010000353.1:126-940 GCA_025057205.1 Anaerolineales bacterium
TCCCGGCAACTGCTCCACCGCCTGGGAGGCCTTGGCGGAAATTACGCCTTCCACCCTGATCACCGCCTCGCGTTTAAGCGAAGCCTTCAGCTCCGGCACTGTGCCCAGCGCCAGCACTTCGCCGCGGTCAATGATGGCGACGCGGTCGCAGAGCGTCTCGGCCTCGGTCATGATGTGGGTGGTGTAGATGACGGTCTTGCCCTGCGCGTTGAGTTCGCGGACGACAGCGCGCAGCTCGCGGGCCGAGGGCACGTCGAGGGTGTTGGTCGGCTCGTCGAGGATGAGCAGCGGCGCATCGTTGATCAGTGCTTTGGCGAAGGCCACCTTCATGCGCTGGCCGGAGGAGTAGCTTTCCACCGCGCGGTCGGCGATGTCGCCCAGGCCGAGCTTTTCGATCAGCGCATCGGCGCGGCGCCTGCGGTCTGCCGGGCTGAGGTGGTAGAGCGCGCCGAAGAAGACCAGGTTCTCGCGTGCGGTCAGCTTCCAGTACAGCCCACGCTCGCCCATCAACATGCAGCCCGTCGTCGCACGGATAGCGTTATCCTGCTTCGTCAGCTCGAAGCCGTTCACCCATGCCCTCCCTGCCGTGGGCAGCAACAGCGTGGTCAGGCATTTGATGAGCGTGGTCTTGCCGGCGCCGTTCGGGCCGAGCAGGCCGAAGATTTCACCAGGGCGAATCTCCAGCGAGATGCTTTTGAGCGCCGGCACCTGCTTTTCTTCGGACTTGAAGAGACCTTTCCGCTGGCGGGTGATGTAGGTCTTGCTCAGGTCTTGAATGATGACTTGGCCAAACATGAGTTTTGTCGGTTAGTCA
>JANWXR010000354.1 GCA_025057205.1 Anaerolineales bacterium
AACGCGCTGCAGGAGGCCCTCAACATGATCGGCGTCCTACGCGACCTCGGCGATCAGTTCAAGGCCGAGCGCAAGCAGAAGGAATGGGGCGCCGATGGGCTGCTGGACCCGACGAAGGCGTAATCTTCCCGCTACGCTGTTTGGGTTTCCTTGCCGCCGAGATTAGGAAGTAGAAAGTAGAAAGTAGAGATTGGAGTTTTCAGGTTGACCAAACCGCTTCGCGGCGACACCGGCCTGACCGATCTGATTGACGCGCGCGACCTGCCCAAGCACGATCTGCGCTTCGAGGTGCTGGGCACGTTGGATGAGGCCTCGTCCGCGCTCGGCATGGTACGCGCCAGCCCCATCCGCCCCGAGACGCGCGAGCTGATCCTGAGCATCCAGCGCGACCTGTGCTGGATGATGTCGGAGCTGGCGGCGCTCTCCGACGACCGGCGCCCCGAATCGCGCATCACGCCCGAGCGGCTGGAGCGTCGTGTGACGCAGCTCGACCAGGAAGCGCCGCTGCCCAATCCGCATATCATCTCCTATCTCAACCGCCTTTCCACGCTGGTGTATGCCATGGCGCACGCCGAAGAGGCCGCCGCCGGCATCACCAAGCCGACGGTGGCCCACCAGCCAGGCGGCCTCTGAAAACCTTTGCTTCACCAGGAGCCTCGCATGGGACTGTTCCGTTTCAACACGCCGCAGAAAGTGATGAAGATCGGCCACATTGAGTGCGGTGGCCAGCCGGGCGAGCGCCCGCCGGTGCTATTTGCCAACATGTTCCAGACCGGACACAAAATCGTCGAGAGCCGCAAGCCGCCACGCTGGGATAAGGTGCGTGCGCTTGACGAGGTAAAGCTGGTCGAAGAGATGTCCTACGAGACCGGCATCCCGGCGGTCATCGGCCTGGTCGCACCAACGGTTGACGAAATCAAGGCCTATGGCGAGTGGTTC
>JANWXR010000355.1 GCA_025057205.1 Anaerolineales bacterium
GTCTGGCGGAAGGTCGCCCGCAACCGTTACGTAGCCGGAGTCCGCCACAGGGAAACTTTTTTCCACGCCCATGCCGGGGACGCGGGTTGTTGCCTCATCAATTCGGAAGTGTTGGTAGAGCCGTTGGGCGTCGGGAAGGGAACGGTCTACGTCCTCCCCCACCAATGTTGTCTTGGGGAATTTTATTAGTCGCACGGAAGCGGTGGGCGGCGGTGCGCTGCGCGGCGTGACGGTGAAGGTGATGAGCGCGGTCTCGGCGAGGCGCGTGCCGTCCGGCAGGTAGGCGCCGGCGACGAGCGTGTAAGTCCCCGGCGCGGCCTCCGGTAGCAGCGTGACCGTGTATCGCTCGGCCAGCACCTCACCCGCGACGTAGCGCGTAGCCGGCACGCTCACGTCATGCTGGCCGTACAGCAAACCGTCCGGGCCGAGGGCATGGATGAAGAAGTTAATGTCGCGCGGCGGGCCGGTGACGCGCCAGGCGGCGATGAGGTCAACGGATTGAACGGATTGAACGGATTGAACGGAGGCAACGAATGTAACAGGGGCAGCGGATAAAGCGGATGTAGCGGATGAAACGGATGAAGCGGAGGCAGCGGATGAAACGGATGTAAAGGATGAAGCGGATGGAGTGGATAAAGGCAGGTAGCCGAGGAATTCGAGGCCGTCCCAGGTTTGAGCGCCTTGCAGGTTGGGAGGTGGCTCGGTAAGGGGATGAGCATAAACGCGCCAGGCCGGGAAGTGCGGCGTCGCCAGCGGAAGGAAGCGATAGCCGGCAGCGGCATATTCGTTCGGATAGAAGCTGATGACGATGACGGGGCGGCTCGGCAGGGCCTGCTCGATCTCGTCCACCCAGTTCCGGGCATAGGACGTGCCGCGCGGCACGACGTAGCGCACCTCTACGTCCGGGCGCCGGCCCCCCACCTCGCGCAGGTACCA
>JANWXR010000356.1 GCA_025057205.1 Anaerolineales bacterium
GACGGTGTACGGGCTGGCGCAAGCGGCGGGCGCCGCGGTGGGCGGAACGGCCGTGGCGACCACGATCGGCGTGGCCGTGGGAACGACGGGCGCCGCCGTCGGGGCGGTAGTGGCAACCGAGATCGGCGTGGCGGTAGCGGCGGCGGGCGCCTCTGGCGTCGCGCCGGCCTGCTGCGCAGCCTGTGTGCTCCACAGCTCCGTCATCACGGCCACCATAGTCGCATCCGGCCCGGGCGTCTCGCCCTGAACGCCTCCAACAACAGCCGGGGTATCGGTGGGAAGCGGCGTGGTCGCCGAGCGCTGACAGGCGGCCAGCAGCGCCACAATCAGTCCGACCCCGACCAGGACAAAACGATTTTTCATGGCCATTCCTCCTAAGCCGATGATTCCCGGCCATCCATAAGCAGACCGAGATTGAGAAGTGGGAGTTGATCCTTAAGGCAAATTACGATGAGTCCACTGCAAAAAGGATGTTTCAGCGCTGAGATCGCCGAGCACGCCGAGAGAGTGTGAAACAACAAAGAACTCTGCGCTCCGCGTTCTCCGCGGGGCGTTTTTCAGTGCACTCACCGATGGTATTGTGGCGCAAATGTTTTTTTTGCGCAAACACGCCCACGGCGCCTCAGGGTCGCCGGTTCTATCCGGCGCACAGCAGGTGGGTGAGGACGGTGGCCCCGCTGTCGCCGATGTTCTGCGCCAAACCGAGGGGCGCGCCGGGCACCTGCATCTTGCCGGCCCCACCGCGCAGCTGCTGCGTCACCTCCACAATCTGGTACACCCCCGTCGCGCCGACCGGGTGACCGCGCGCCTTCAATCCGCCGCGCGTCGCCATCGGTGTGCGCCCCCGTGGGTCCGATCTCGCCTTCGAGCGCCAAGCGCGGCCCCTGACCGCGCTCGGCCAGGCCGCAGGCCTCCAGCGAGAGCGCGGCCATGAT
>JANWXR010000357.1 GCA_025057205.1 Anaerolineales bacterium
GGACACCGTAAACATGCTTGAAGCTATGGGCGTGAAGACAGGCGTGGATGTGGCGAAGGTGGCCGAGGTATCGCGAAGGATGGAAGCGTTGTTAGGGAGGAGGCTGGAGGGGAAGATGTATCGGATAGAAAGTAGAAAGTAGGGGGTTGGCTCGCGATGAACTATGCCGATTGGGAGAGGACGGTGCCGGAGGCCATTACTTCCGATCCGCTATGGCGGATAAGGTGTTTCGGGTCGCGGAGTTCGTCGAGGACCTGAGCTGGTACGATGTGACCAAGCTGGCCGACGACCCGCGCACGGTGCGGGTGGCCGGACAGTTGTACGCCTCGATGGGTTCCATCAGCGCCAATCTGGCCGAGGGTTATTCGCGCGGCACCGGCAAAGACCGAGCGCGCTATCTCGAATACTCACTGGGCGAGGCACGCGAGAGTCGCGAGTGGTATCGGAGGAGCAGACATATCCTGGGCGAGGTTGTGTACCTCCATCGCCTCAACCTTCTCACCGAAATCTGCAAAATGCTGAGCGCCCTGATCCCAGACCAACGCAGCCGCGGCCTCCGCGAAGCGCGCGCCGAATACGACACCGGCTTTAGCCCCGAATTACACACTTTGCTCCACAACGTACCCTTGCCCTGAAGCTCAACCATCTACTTTCTACTTTCTACTTTCTACTTTCTACCTCCATGCCCCTCACCCTCGCCGAGAAGATCATCTCCGCCCACGCCGGGCGCGACGTGCGCGCCAACGAAATCGCCGTCGTCCGCGTGGACGGCGCCATGGCGACCGACGCGACCGCGCCGTTTGCCATCCGGGCCTTTCGCGAGATGGGCGGCACGCGGCTGTGGGACCCGGCCCGCTTTGCGCTGGTCATTGACCACGCCGCGCCCGCGCCCAACGAGCGCGTCGCCAACTTGCACCGGCTGATGCGCG
>JANWXR010000358.1 GCA_025057205.1 Anaerolineales bacterium
TTGGTGCCAGATATGGCGGCTTGATGCCTTGCCTGACCGCCATATCTTGTGTCCGAGCCGTGATTTGCCAGACTCCATTCACTCAAACTCCAGCTCCGCAAACAGCGCTTCGTCGTCGGCCCACTCGCCCACCGAGACCAGCTCGATCTCGCCGAATATCTCCGTCTGCCGGGCCTCGATCTTTCGGCGCTTGATAAGCTCCAGCGTGGCCAGGAAGGTCACCACGATTTCCATCCGGCTCTGCGCATTCTCCAGCAGCTTTTGAAAGACGACGCGCCCGCCTTGCGTCTTGAGCGCGTTTGCGATGAGCCGGATCTGGTCACGGATGGTGACCGTAGGCGGGGCAACGACCGTGCCGAGCGCAGGCTTATCCGGCATAAGGGCGAGCGCGCGGCGCACCGCCTCCAGCAGGTCGAGCGGCGTGACGTTGCTCAGGTCGAGCGTCTTCTCTACTTTGGGCGGCGGGGCCAGCCGCAGGTACGTGCGCAGGTTGGCGGCCTCGCGCTCGTGCAGGGCGGCAGCGATCTGCTTGTACTTCTTATAGGCCAGCAGTTGCCGAGCCAATTCTTCGCCTGGGTCTTCCTCGCCCGGCGCGCGCTCCACCGGCCTCGGCAGTAGCGCCTCGCTCTTGATGAGGATGAGCCGCGCCGCGATAGCAAGGAAGTCGGCCAGTTCGCCGAGGTCGAGCGTCTCCAGCACTTTCAGATAACTCAAAAACTGGTCGGTCACCTGCGCCAGCGAGATTTTGGTGATGTCCAGCTCTTCGCGTTCGATGAGCTGTAGCAGCAGGTCGAGCGGGCCGTTGAAGACGGGGAGTTGGACGGTGTAGGAGGTGGGGGGCATGAGGGAAGTGGAGATTGGAGATTGATGACTGATGACTGATGATTGATGACTGGTGGCTGATCGCTATGTCACGTCTTGCGTCATGG
>JANWXR010000359.1 GCA_025057205.1 Anaerolineales bacterium
CAAGGTCGCGGGGCCGGACGCCGGCCATCGCCAGCGCGTCGCGCGCGGCGGCAACTGCCATGCTGGAAGTGGTCTCACCGGGGCCAACGACGCGCCGCTCGCGGATGCCGGTGCGCGCCGTGATCCACTCGTCGCTGGTGTCCAGCCGCTGCGCAAGTTCATCGTTGGTGATGACCCGCGTCGGTAGGTACTTCCCCCAGCCGACGATGTTCCCGTAACGTTGTGGCACTTCAATTACTCCTCTCATTCTCACGCTACTCTTTGGCAGCCGGTTTGACAAGCCGAGGATGAGCAGTGGAGGACACGAGGCAGACTGCTGCCCGCAATTAGGTCTATACTGATGGCCAGGCCGCAATCAATTATCTCATAAGCCCATTGAAAGAAACTACTTCTGGGATGCAAGTGTGTGCGCGCAGAAGCGGAGTCGAAGGGGCGGCACGTTCCCCGACAACCTTTGCGTGCACACGGTGCAAAAGTCACCATCCATGGCAACGGCGGTCTGCCTCCATCAGACGGGCGCGACTATCCACCACAAGCCGGCGGCCAGCGCCGTGCCCGCGATGGAGCTGAGGAAGTTCACCCAGTCGTTGTCCAGCCGGCGCAGGCCACGCAGGAAACGGGTCGGCTGGCCGCAGCTATGCAGCGGATGGCGTTCGGTCTCCTTGCCGCACCGCTCGCAGAAGTAGATGGCCTGCACGGTTGCGCCCAGGAGCGAGTCAACGAGGGAGCCGGCCAAGCCGGAAACGATGGCAATCAGGGAAAGAAGAAAAGAGGAGGAGAGGGATTGGCCGGCGACGAAGTCAAACAGCGCAGCGGTCAGCCCGATGAGCGCCGCGCCGGCCAGTGCCGCGCCCATGCCTGCCGGCGTCACGCCGCCCGATGTGCCCACCTCTACCGGCTGGCCTGTGATGATAAGCCGGGGCGCGGT
>JANWXR010000035.1 GCA_025057205.1 Anaerolineales bacterium
CATGCCGTCAACAGCACGGACTTTCAGGAGTTCATGATTATGCCCGTGGGCGCGCCCTCCTTCCGCGAGGCGTTGCGCTGGGGCAGCGAGATTTACCAGAGCCTGAAGATGGTGCTGCACGACATGAACCAGCCGACCAACGTCGGCGATGAGGGCGGCTTCGCGCCCAGCTTGCCCGACAACGAATCGGCGCTCAAGGTCATCATGCAGGCCATCGAGCGCGCAGGCTACAAGCCGGGCGAGCAGGTGATGCTGGCGCTTGACCCCGCCGCCAGCGAGATTTATCACGATGGTAAGTATCACCTGGCGCGCGAGAACCGCAGCCTGACTACCGCCGAGATGGTGGACTACTGGGCCGACATCGTCAGCCGCTACCCGGTGATTTCGCTCGAAGACGGCCTGGCCGAGGACGACTGGGAGGGCTGGAAGATGCTGCGCGCCCGTCTGGGCGACCGGGTGCAACTGGTGGGCGATGACTTCCTGGTCACCAACGTCAAGCGGCTGGCGCGCGCCATCGCCGAGAACGCCGCCAACTCCATCCTTATCAAGCTCAACCAGATTGGCACGCTGACGGAGACGCTGGACGCTATCCGCATGGCGCAGACGGCGGGCTGGACGGCGGTGATCTCGCACCGATCCGGCGAGACCGAGGACACGACGATCGCTGACCTGGTGGTGGCGACGAATGCCGGGCAAATCAAGACCGGCGCGCCGGCCCGCACCGACCGCGTGGCGAAGTACAATCGCCTGCTGCGCATCGAGGCCGAGCTGGGCGAGAGCGCCGAGTACGCCGGCTGGTCGGCGTTCAGGTTGAAGCGGGAGTTGGCACGAACTTGACTCTGAGAGCTTCGCCGGCTCTCAATTCTCGCCGCTGAGATCGCAGAGCGTGCGGAGAAATAATCAAAGAACTCTGCATCATCCGCAGTGCGTTTTCTTTTGCACTCATGGCAGCTTTCTGCGAGCAGAGTCGCGCTGCGCCGCTCTACGGCTGTGGCTCGATTCGAAATGTCCGCAGGCTCTGGTTGCAGGCTTCGATCAGAAAATCCTGGCTGCCGTCGGCCAGTAGGGAGCAAGTGGCGATGTAGTTGCGCTGGCCGGAGTCGAAAAAGTAGTAGATGTGCCGCAACTTACGATTGTCAATGGTGAGGGTGGCTTGCAGACGCGCCGCCGGGATGTTTGCTGCCGCAAAGAACTCTTCCTGCACACCGAAGGTCACGTCGGGATAGGCCTGCTGCAACACGGCGCGATTGGCGGAGATGTAGGCGTTGAGTGTGCCGTCGTAAAGCTCGTCTACGAAGTTGATAGAGGCGTTGAATCCCGCCACCTCGGTGATGGCGACTTTGTATTTCAGGCCGGCCAGTTCCACCATCTGCCAGCCTGCCGGCGGGATAAAGGAGTAGCCGCCCGCTGGCTCGTAATGGCGGCCTGGCTCGCGTGTGGCCGTCGGCGCGGGCGAGGGCGTCTCGGTCGGCGGCGCAGCGGTTAGTTTTTCTTCGGGGGAGAGCGTGGGGGTGAAAGTGGGCAGCGGATTGGTCGGGGCCACAGTCGCCAGCGGTGCAAGCGGCTCGCTTGTCATCAGCTGTATGGTCAGAAAGCTGAAGCCGCCGCACCCCAGGCACAGATAAAGCAGCCCGGCCCCGGCGACGATAGCAAGCTGCGTGATGGTCATCCCCAGCAAGCGGCGTTTACTTTGCATCAGGCTCCTTCATGGCAAAAAGAGTATGGCCGACGTTGCTGGAAGTTTACGCGACTTGGGGAGCGATGCCAAATTTCCTGCACTCAATGCTGCCGGGCAAGCTCGTCCCAGAGCAGGTTGCGGCTCCGGCGCACCTGGTCGGCGTCTCGGGCGTTGGGGGCCAGCGCCAGGTACTCCGTTAAGCTCTCGGCGGCGCGGCGCAGTGCACCAAGACGGTAGAGCACCATGCCCATATCGCGCACGTGCGCCGGCTCTTCTGGTTGCAGCTCCCGCAGACGTTCGATGACACTTAGGGTGTGTGGCCAGTCCTCGGCCTGCGAATAGACGTTGCGCAGGTTGTTGAGCATCCGGGCGACGATGTCGCGCGGCGGGGTGGGGGCCAGCCAGCGCGCGTCGAAGTGGCCCTGATAGCCGGTGGCCTGCTGCACCAGCTCCAGACACTGCGCGCGCGTGAGTGGCCTGCCACCGTTGAACGGGTCAAGATAGAGCGGGCCGGCCTCCGTCGTCACGCCAACGATGAAATGACCGGGCATCCCCACGCCCTGTACCGGCAGGCCGAGCTGTTGCCCAATGTGCAGGAACAGGACGCTCAGGGTGATGGGCAGGCCCAGGCGGCGCGCCAGCACTTCGTTGAGGAACGAGTTGCGCGGGTCGTTGAACTCGGCGCGGTTGCCGCGAAAGCCCTGCTGCTGAAAGAGGAAGCCGGCCAGAGCTTGAGCGCGCGCGGCTACGTCCTCGCCGCCGATGGCGCGCGCCGCGGCCTCGGTCAGGTTCTCCAATTGATGCAGGTAAACCGACGGACGCAGGTTGGGATATGCAATCTCCCGCGCGAACAACAGGTTGGCGCGTACCGGAGAGAGGACCTCGCCAGCAATTTGGACTTCTTCGGCAAAGGTCGTTTCGTCGAGGTCGGACACAGACTTACGGCGTTGCGGTTCCGGTCGCTGTCGTCGTGCTCGCCGCGGTTGGCGTTGCCGTAGCCGTCGGCACGGGCGTCACCAGGTTGATTCGCACGATGAGAACGTCGCCGGCGCGCAGGTCGGCGTTGGTCAGGTCTTTGTTGTTGCGCCGGTTCTGCCGGGCGATGTCCTCAGGGGTGCTGTTGAATTTGGCGGCGATAATTTCGAGCGTGTCGCCGAGCATCACCGTGTACTGGATGCGGGCACCGCGCGGCAGGCCGGTGGGCAACGGCGTCGGCGTCGGCGTCTGCACGCTGCCCGGCTGGGGGATGATAAGCGTCTGCCCGATGGATAAGGGTGCCGTGATGGCAATTCCGTTCGCAATGGCGATGGCATCCACCGTCGTGGTGAATTGCAACGCAATGCTGAAAAGCGTATCGCCCTCGACGACCACGTAGGTGATCGGAGTTGGCGTAGGAGAGGGGCCCTCGGTGGGGGTTGGCGTGTCGGTGAACTTCGGCGTCGGAGTGGCCGGATTGGGGCTGGGAGTGGATGAGGGCGGCAGCGTCGGCGTGAAGGTTGGCGTTGGCGTAGCCAGGAGTTGCGCGAGGGGGCCGTCGGTGGCGAACGAGAAGAGAATGAACACGATGGCCAGCACACCCAGCAATGCCAGCGCGGCAAATACCATCTGAGCGTAACGCGCGCGGCGTCGGTTGAGTAGGGCCTGAACGGATTTTTTCATACAGTCTGTTTCCTTGAAATCATATAGTCTCATGGCGCCGATCACCGAGTTGGCGTGAGTGCGCGCAGCCATGCATGGACAGGTGGAAAGGAAAGGCCGCGCGCAGGCGCCTTTGTTAGCCTCGAATTTTCGGTTCGGGTCAGGTCATGTCATTCTACCATGCGTATTCCCTCGCTTTCGCCTGGCACGCTATGTCAATCCCCTTTACAATCGCGGCCATGAGCACCGAACTCGTGCAGCGGCAATTCGGCATGCACGTACAGAACTACGTGGCCAGCGCCGACCATGCGCAGGGCGAGAGGCTGGAGCGGATGCTGGCTCTGCTGCCGTTTGCCCCGGAGTGGCGTGTGCTCGACGTTGCAACGGGCGGCGGGCACACTGCGTTGGCCGTCGCACCGTTTGTCCGTGAAGTCGTCGCCGGCGATGTGACAATAGAGATGCTGGTCGCTGCGCGGCGTTTCATCCAGAGCCACGGCGTGAGCAACGTTACCTTTGAGCAGGCCGAGGCCGGCAGCCTGCCGTTCGTAAATGGCGCGTTCGATTTGGTGACTTGCCGTTTGGCCGCGCATCATTTTCTACAAGCGGCGCAGTTCGTTTGCGAGAGTGCGCGCGTGCTTAAGCCCGGCGGCTGGTTCGCTCTCATTGACAACGTCACACCGCCGGATTCCCTCGCGGCACAGCACATCAACGCCTTCGAAAAACTGCGCGACCCGTCGCACGTTTGGGAGTACGCGGCTTCAGATTGGGAAGCCTTCTGCCTCGCTGCCGGCCTGACTCTTCGCCATGTGGAGCACCATCACAAGTCCCTGGACTTTGAGCCGTGGTGCGACCGGATGAGCGTGCCGGCCCTCGTCCGCCGGCAACTGCGTGTGTTGCTATGGCACGCACCGGCGGCAGCCCGCGAGGCCCTGAACCCGCAGTTCAGCAGCGACCCGTTCACCGGGCCGGTTACCTTCACCTTCGGTGAGTTGCTTCTCATTGCCCAGCGCCCCCCTGCGAGTGCCTAATCCGCCCATGACGCCGACGCCAGTATGGCCGGTGGACGCCTCCCGGCCCGATCCTACCGTGATTGAGGCCGCTGCCGCCTGTTTGCGCAACGGCGGCCTAGTCGCCTTTCCGACGGAGACCGTTTACGGGCTGGGGGTGGATGCGCTGAACGTTGAGGCGGTGCGCCGGCTGTTCGTCGCCAAAGGTCGCCCGGCCACCGACCCGCTCATCGTTCATGTGCCCGGCGTGGCGCAGCTGGAGTCGGTCGCACACTCCGTTTCGGTGCTGGCCTGGCAGCTCGCCGAGGCCTTCTGGCCCGGCCCGCTCACCCTGGTGCTGCCGCGTCGGCCCATTGTGCCCCTCGAAGTGACGGCGGGCAAGGAGACGGTGGCTGTGCGCGCGCCGAGCCATCCGGTGGCGCAGGCGCTGCTGGCGGTGGCGCGCACGCCCATCGCCGCGCCCAGCGCTAACCGCTTCAGCCGCCCCAGCCCGACCACCGCGCAGCACGTCCTGGACGATTTGAACGGCCTAATTGACGGCGTGCTCGACGCTGGCCCGACAAACATCGGCCTGGAGTCCACCATCGTGGACGTGACGCGCACGCCGCCCCACGTGCTGCGCCCGGGCGGGCTGAAGCTGGAGACCCTGCGACGGTTCGTGCCGAACCTGGTTGTAAGTGAACGCTTTTTGGAAGAGAGCATCGCGGCGGACGCGCCGGGCATGTTCCTCAAGCACTATGCGCCATGCGCCGAGCTGCGTCTGTATGAAGGCCCGCGTGAAGCGGTGCTGGCGGCGATGCGGCTGGCGGCGGGCGCCCTCGCACAGGCCGGGCGGCGTGTGGGTGTGTTGGCGCTGGCTGGCGAGGCTGTCCACTTCGCCGGGCTGCCGGTGGAATGGGCCGATCTCGGACCTGAATCCGAGCCGGAGGAGATAGGCCGCCGCCTGTTCGCCGCGCTGCGCGACCTGGATGCGCGCGGCGTGGAGGTCATCTTCGCGCGCCTGCCTGCGCCGGAGGGACTGGGCTGGGCCGTGCGCGACCGACTGCGCCGTGCCGCCGCTGGCCACATCATCAAGGTGGAATAAAAACGGAGCGATCCGCTGCGTTCGTGGGGCAGCAGCGCATCTACGGCGTGCTCTGGAAATCGATGTCATCCAGGAACCAGCTTGAATGCTGCGAACTGTTGGTGATATGCCGGAACTGCAGGGTCACGGTTTGCCCGGCATATGCACTTAGATCGACCACGCGTTTGACCCAGTTGCCGGTGTTGGTCACGGTATAGGTGCTGAACGAATCAACCGTAACACCGTTGACGTTGACGTAGGCCACATCATAATCGGGCAAGGTCTCGTTCGACCTGATCCAGTGCCAGTAGCTCAGGTAGGGCGCGCCGGCCGGGACGGTGATGTTTTGCTGGAGGTAGGACTCCTCGTCATGATCTCCACCTAGCCAGGCGGCATGAGACCCGCTGCGCGCCGTGACGCCGGTGAGGCCAAAGTTGTTGACGATGATGAGGTAACCGAGCCTCGAATACTGTGTCCACGCGGTGGCCCCGGCTTCAAAATTGCCGTTGGGTACCAGGCCGCTGCTGCCAAAGTCGCGGTTGATGATTGGCAGAAAGACGCGCTGGTTCAGGATGGGCGCGCCTTGCGCCGCCTGCACAGCCGCTGCTGCGTTGAGGAGGCCCGCGCCGCACGTGGTCGCGCTGCATGTGCTGCTGGCGGGGAACGGCGTGGCAGTGGACTGAAGCAGCGAGAGCACTTGTGCAGGGACGAGACTCGGATTGACGGACAGCATTAGCGAGACCACACCGGCGACGTGCGGGGCGGCCATGCTGGTGCCGTTGTAGAATTGGTAGAAGGCATTGTTGGGCACGGGCGTGGTCGTGCCCTGGTTGAGGGTGGAGAGGACAGCGTCTGGGCTGCCCGTGCCGCCGGTGCCACCCGGCGCGCTGATCTTAACCAGTGAGCCGAAATTGCTGTAGGCAGCTTTGCTGCCGTTGCGGTCCGTGGCAGCCACGGTGATTACGTTGTTACAATTGGCCGGGCGGAAACCGGAGACGTTCTGATTCTCATTGCCGGCTGAGACGACGATAACCGAGCCAGACGCTACGGCGGCGTCAATGGCGCTCTGATACGTTGTGCCACAGGCGCCACCGCTGCCCAGGCTCATGTTAATCACACGGGCCGGGTTGGGATTCGCAGGGATGCCTGTCACCGGCAGTCCCGCTGCCCAGCGAATGCCGTCGGCAATATCGGAGGTATAACCGAAGCACTTGCCCAGGACGCGCACGGGCAGAATGGACGAGACCCAGTTGATGCCGGCCACGCCGGTGCCGTTGTTCGTCGCCGCGCCGATGGTGCCGGCTACGTGCGTGCCATGCCAGCTGCTGTCCAGAACGGGACAGTTGCCAAACAGTGATGGGTGATTGACCCTGTCATTGTTGGAGACCCAGTCGCCGGGGTCGGCGGCGTTCGCGTCGCGGCCGTCGCCGTCGTTGGCCACAATCGGCTCACTGACGAAGTCGTAGCCGGGCAGCGTGCGATCGAGCAGGTCGGGATGGTCGAACAGGATGCCTGAGTCCAACACGGCAATCCGGATGTTCACGGAGCCGGTGATGATGTCCCACGCCCCGGGTAGGTTGGCGCCATACGTGCCTGTAATTGGCGCGAAGTAGTGCCATTGCTGGGTATACAGGGAATCATTGGGCGTGGCCTGAATGTAGTTGCGTCCATCCGCCTCGGCGTACTCCACTTCCGGCAGGGCGGCCAGCTTCTGCGCCAGGGCGGCCACCTCGGCTTCGGGCAGCGCTTCGGGCAGCTTGAGCACGTGCGCGTCGCCGGACATCTCGCGGAAGTAGGTCAGGCTCACGCCCGCCGCTGCGCTCAGCGTTTGCATCTGCTCGGCCCCGGCGGCCTGCAGCGCCTCGATCCCGGCGTTCGCGCGGTACTTGATGATGAGCTGGTCGGTGTAGGCGGTCGCTCCGGCGCGCGCCGCTGCCCCCACATCCGGTTGATCCACGCTCTTCGGTCCGGTTGGGTCCTGCGCCAGCGCGCGCGGCGTGCTCAGGCCGCCTAACAACAGGCCTATCACTGCCAGCGTTCGTGCGGCGATTTGCCATTTCATGAGAGAGTCCTTTCTGTGATTCGACGGCGATTTTCGGAGAGGAAGTGCGGCTTTGGGAGTCCACGAATGAACACGAATGAACACGAATGAACACGAAATAAACGTGAAGCATTCGAGAAAATTCGTGTCCATTCGTGACTCCACTGAAAAAACTATGATCTCACCGCGAAGCCGCGAAGAGCGCCAAGGATTCGCTTTTTGCTTTTCTTAGCGTTCTTGGCGTCTTCGCGGTTCAAAGGGACTTTTTTCAGTAGAACCATTCGTGGTTGAGATGGATGTTCGCAGTATAACGGCAACTGCTACACGGCAACAGACTGAAATAGGTCATGTTGTGTTCGTGTGCGTGCTGACGATTGCCAATGGGTTAAACGCAAACGGGGCCGTTTCTGCCGGCCCCGTGCGTCGCTGAGGGACGTTCTTTGTTGAAAATGACGCTTACACCAGCTCTGTGCCTGCTTCGCTCTTGCTGCGCCGGATGGCCCACCCCAGCGCCGCCACCAGGATGACGCCGACGATGACCGTGGCGACGCTGATGCCCTGATACAGCACGGCGATCGGCGCGACGATGACCGAGACCAGATTTACGACCTTGATCATCGGGTTGAGGGCCGGGCCGGCGGTGTCCTTGAGCGGGTCGCCCACCGTGTCGCCGACGACCGCTGCCTTATGGCGCTCGGAGCGCTTGCCGGTGTTCTTCTCCGGGTCGCGCGGCTCGTCCTCCACCACCTTCTTGGCGTTGTCCCAGGCGCCGCCGGCGTTGGCCATATACACCGCCAGCAGCTGGCCGGAGATGATAATGCCGGCCAGGAAGCCGCCCAGCGCCTCCACGCCGAGGAACAGGCCGACCAAAATCGGCGGCACCACGCCCAGCAGCGCCAGCGAGACCAGCTCCTTCTGCGCGGCCAGGGTGGAGATGGAGACGGCCTGTCGGTAATCCGGCTCTCTGAATTTGGGCGAGTTCCGCGGCTCCAGCACGCCGCTGCGGAACTGCCGGCGCACCTCATCCACAATCAGGCCGGCTGCGCGGTTGACGGCGCCGATGGCCAGTGAGGAGAACATCCACGGCAGGGCGCCGCCCAGCAGCATGCCGATGAAGACCTCCGGCACCGAGACGCGAATACCGGTCTCGATGAAGATGCGCGTGAAGGGCAGCGCCTCGCTGGCGGCCCGCGCGGCGGCGTTGGCAGCTTCCTGCACGCGCGTCACGTCGGTGATGTACGAGCCGAACAGGGCCACCGCCGCAATCACCGCCGAGCCGATGGCCACGCCTTTGGTGATGGCCTTGGTGGTGTTGCCGACCGCGTCCAGGTCGGTCATGATGCGGCGCGCCTTCTCGTCCATCGCGGCCATCTCGCCGATGCCGTTGGCGTTGTCCGAGATCGGGCCGAAGGAGTCCATTGCCACGTTGTTGCCGGTCAGCGTCAACATGCCGATGCCCGTCATCGCCACGCCGTAGAGCACGTAGGCCACCTGCTGCTCGGGCGTCTGGCCCACGCCGGAGAAGATGAGCACCGAGGCGAAGATCGTGCCGGCGATAATCACCACCGACCAGACGGCGCTCTCCTTGCCCTGCACCATGCCGGAGAGGATGGTAGTGGCCGGGCCGCCGCGCATGGACTTGACGATGTCCCTGACCGGCGGGCTGTGGGTGCCGGTGAAGTACTCGGTGACGCGCTCGATCAGGATGGCCAGCAGCACGCCAGCCACCACCGACAGCACCGGTCGCCACCAGCCGCCGGGGACCTCGCCCAGCGGCGACTGGCTGCCGACCACGCTCATGTAATACCAGCCGGCCAGCGCGAACATCACCACCGACATAGCGGCGGCGTAGAGGAAGCCGCGCGAGATGGCGCGCATCGCGTCGCCGCCCTGCTCCTTCTCCGGCGTGCGCACCAGGTAGGTGCTGATGATGGAGGAGAGCACGCCGATGCCGCGCACGATCAGCGGGAAGACGAACCATTCGTTGTGGCCGGTGATGGTGGTCAGCGCCAGGCCGAGGATCAGGCCGGAGACGATGGTGACCTCGTAGCTCTCGAAGATGTCGGCGGCCATGCCGGCGCAGTCGCCGACGTTGTCGCCCACCAGGTCGGCGATGACGGCAGCGTTGCGCGGGTCGTCCTCCTCCAGGCCCTGCTCCA
Source organism: Anaerolineales bacterium (assembly GCA_025057205.1). GTDB lineage: Bacteria > Chloroflexota > Anaerolineae > Anaerolineales > UBA6663 > JANWXR01. Next base: position 9,587 of record JANWXR010000035.1, read on the forward strand.
CCTTGCCCACCAGGTCTGCGCCCACATCGGCGGCCTTGGTGTAGATGCCGCCGCCGACGCGCATGAAGAGCGCCAGCAGCGTGCCGCCGAAGCCGAAGCCCAGCAGCGCATCCGGCGCGGCCTTGCCCAGGAAGATGAAGATGATGGTGCCGCCGAACAGGCCGAGGCCGTCGGTGAGCATGCCGGTGATGGTGCCGGCCCGGTAGGCGATGCGCAGCGCGCCGGAGAAGCTCCGGCGACTTTCCGCGGCCACGCGTACGTTGGCCTCCACCGCCATGCGCATACCGATCTGGCCGACGGCCAGCGAGAAGCCGGCGCCCATGATGAAGGCGATGGCCCGAGCGAAGGCGACGATGAGCGTGATTTGGCCGGTGTCCGTGATGTTCAGCTTCTCGAAGTGCTCAACCGCCTCGCGGGTGGGGGGGACGATGTACACCGAGAAGAACAGCGCCACCGTCAGTATGCCGATCAGCGGCAGGATGGCGCGCAGTTGCCGGTTGAGGTAGGCATTGGCCCCGTCTCGGATCCACCCCCAGATCTCCTGCATCTTGGCCGTGCCCTTGTCTTCGCGCAGAATCTGGTGGCGCAGGAAGACGGCGTAGGCCAAGCCCAGAATCGAGATGCCGAGTGTGGCGTAAATCGCAACCTGCTCAAAGGGCGTCAGGTCTCCCATTTGGTTTGTGCCTCCTAGGAAGAATCGTCAGTCAACGGCAGCGCCCAGCGAGGCGGCCTCGTTTCAGCGGTTCGTGATTTTCCCGGAAAGTGTGGAAGGACATGCGGCTGCGCCCCTGTTCGGTGGGCAACGCGCGGAATTCTACTCTCCCGCCGGGGGATAAGCAAATCTATTAACGCCGCATGAGCGCCGCTTGACTGGACGGAAGCGAGCTTGTATAGTCTTTGCGCGATGTAGACCCGCTCGGAGCACCCAGTGTGGTTCGCTACACTGTGTGCTCTTTGTTGTGTTGTATTTTTTCACCGGCAGCCCGCCGGCCATCTTCTTGCGCGATTAACCATGATCCAGGTCGAAGACCTCACCAAACGTTACGGCGCACGCACCGCCATTGACCGGCTGACCTTCCACGCCAACAAGGGCGAGATCGTTGGCTTCCTCGGCCCGAACGGGGCCGGCAAGACCACCACCATGCGCATCCTGACCGGCTTCATGCCGCCTTCGGAAGGCTCCGGGCGCGTGGCCGGCTTCGACCTGCTGACCGAGTCGCTCGAAGTGCGCAAGCGGGTCGGCTATCTGCCGGAGAGCGTGCCGCTCTACCCTGAGATGACGGTGGTGCAGTACCTTGACTTCATGGCCGAGCTGCGCCAAATCCCCAACCGCGCCGACCGGGTGGATGAGGTCATGGAAATGGTGCGCATTGACGATCGCGCCGAGTCCTACATCGGCAATCTCTCCAAAGGTCTGCGCCAGCGGGTGGGTCTGGCGCAGGCGCTGCTGCACAAGCCGGAAGTGCTCATCATGGATGAGCCGATGGACGGCCTCGACCCGCAGCAGCAGAAGGAGGTCAAGGCCCTCATCCGCGAAATCGGCAAGGAGCAGACGGTGATGCTGTCCACGCACATCCTGGCGCACGCTCAGGAGTTGTGCAACCGCGTCATCATCATCGCCGGCGGCAGGATTGTGGCCGAGGACACGCCCGAACGGCTGAGCACGCAGATCGCCGGCGGCGGGCGCATCCATCTGCAGGTGGACGGCGATAGCGATGGGTTGGTGGAAGCCTTGCGGGCCATCTCCGGCGTGGTGGACGTGCGGCGCGTCGCCAGCGACCGCTTCGAGATTGAAACTGCGCCCGGCACCGACGGTCGCGCCAAGATCGCCCACGCCGTGGTTACCGGCGGCTGGCGGCTGCTGGAGCTGCACCGCGACAAGGCCAGCCTGGAAGAAATCTTCCTCGAGTTGACGAAGGACGAGAAAGACGCCCAAGCATCGGTAGCCCTTCCGAAGAAAAGCAATCAACGTAGCACGTAGTGTGTAAGGCGTACTCGGTTACGCAATACGCAATACGTAGTACGTCTCAGTTATGCGCAACGCCTGGACTATCGCCAAACGTGAGTTCAATCACTACTTCGTCTCCCCCGTTGCCTACGCGGTGGCATTTACCCTCTTCCTTGTGTTGGGAATTATCTTCAATTTCAACGTTGCCACCAGCACAATCGGATTCTTCGGCGGCCCGCCGCAGGTAACGCAGTGGGTGTTCGGGCCGTTCGTTACACTGATGCTCTTCCTCACCCCAGGCCTGACCATGCGCCTGCTGGCCGAGGAACAACGCACCGGCACGCTGGAGCTGCTGTTGACCGCGCCCATCAAAGAATGGGAACTTGTCACCGGCAAGTGGCTTGCGGCGGTGGCCTTCATGTGCGTCATCCTGTTTATCAGTGCCATTTATTTCGTCATCGGTAACGCCATCACCGACCCCGGCTTGGACTGGGGCGTGGTCGGCTCGGCCTATCTGGGCTTCCTGTTGCTGGTCGCCGCGCTCATGGCCATCGGCGTCTTTACCTCTAGCCTGTTTGCCAATCAGATCGCAGCGTTCTTTGCCACCTTCGCCATCAGCCTGGGGCTTTGGCTGGTCGGGTTATTCGCCCCACAGGGCGAAACCGGCATCTTCGCTGAGGTTGTGCGCTATCTGGACATCTCCGGCCACTACTACGATAACTTCATCCGCGGTGTTCTCGACCTGAGCAGTACGGTGTACTTCGTCTCGGTTACCGTGCTCTTTCTGTTCCTTGCCACCCGCGTGGTGGAGTCGCGGAGGTGGCGATGAAGCTGCAAAACGTGGATTTGAAGCAATTCGCTCCCTGGGCCGTCATCGTCGGCGTGCTCGGCCTGGTGGCCGCCGGCGTGCTGTGGCTGCTCTACCGGCAGTTCAACGCCGCCGTGCAGATCAGCCTGATTGTGGGGCTGCTGGCCTTTGTGGCGGCAATCTTGTTCCGCCCCGGCGCGGTCAGTACGTGGGCGCAGGGCCGCCAGGCGCGTTACGGCGCGAACACCGCCCTGATGATTGTCGCCCTCATCGGCATTCTGGTGCTGCTCAACTACATCGTCGCCCGGTTGCCGATTGAGGCCCGCCAGCGCGACCTGAGCGAGGGCAGCGTCAACACCCTGCCGCAGGAAGCGATTGATGTGATGAAGGCTGTGCCCGGCACGGTGCGCGCCGTCGGTTTTTACACCAGCCGGATGGCCTCCACACAGGAGTCCACTCGCCAGATGCTGGAGAAGTTCCGCGCCGTTGACCCCGATAAGCTCTCCTACGAGTTCGTAGACCCGGAGACCAACCCGGTGCGGGCGCGCGAGTACGGTGTCTCGCGTGATGGCACGCTCTTCCTTGAGAGCGGTACACGACGCGAGGAGATCCGCATCGTCAGCGAGGCAGAAATCGCCAGCGCCCTGGTGCGCTTTACCCAGCCCGAACAGCGCGTGATCTATTTCACGGCAGGCCGTGGCGAGAAGGGCCTGGAAGCCGGCCAGCAGCAGGAGACCAGCATGTCGGTCGTTGTGGAGCTGCTCAAGAAGCAGAACTACGACGTGCGCCCGCTTAACCTGCAATTGACCGACACTGTGCCCTCAGATGCGCGCGCCCTCATCGTGGCCGGGCCACAGCAGCCGCTGCCTCAGGCCGACGTGGACAAGATTGCCCAGTACCTGACCCGTGAGCGGGCCTCACTGGTGGCACTGCTTGACCCGACGGCGCAAACGCAGGGCGCCAACGCCACCGGGCCGGACCCGCTGGCCGATTACCTGAGCGCCAACTGGGGTGTGACCGTACGCGATGATGTAGTCATTGACCTCGAGCGCAGCATCCAGGGCCAGCCGCTCTGGATCGTTGCCAATCGTTACGGCAGCAGTCCGATCACGGATCGCCTCCAGAACTTTGCCACGTTCTTCCCCATTGCACGCAGCCTCGAATACACGACGACGGTGCCTAATTTGAGCACCACGATGCTGGTGGAGACCGGCGGGCAAGCCTGGGGCGAGACGGACATCGCCAGCCTGGACGACCCGTCCGGGCCGGCGTCCGACGCCGGTGACGCGACCGGCCCGCTGGTCGTAGGCGTGGCGGTGGAGAACACTCAAACGAAAGCGCGCGTGGTGGTATTCGGTGACTCAGACTTCGCTGCCGACATCGTTGCGAACGAGTTTGCCAATTCCAGCCTGTTCGTCAACAGCGTCAACTGGGCCACCCGGGACGATACGCTCATCAATCTGACCCAACGCACGCCGCCGTCGCGATCGCTGCGCGTGATTGATGCGCTGACCGGCAACATGATTCTGTTCGTCACCGTCCTGGCGCTGCCCGCGCTTGTGCTCATTGCGGGCGGCATTGTCTGGTTCCAACGCCGGCGACATGTATGAACCGCAACACCACCCTGATTTTGCTCGGCATCTTTGCCCTGCTGCTGATTTACGTGCTGCTGACCCAGAACGCTGCGCCCGGCTCGGCGAGCGCCACATCCACGCTGGCGCCGACGAGCGCCGTCTCCGGCCCGCTGTGGAGCGGCGTCACCGCCGATCAGGTGCTGCGTGTGCACGTCACCAATCGGGTCACAAATAAGAGCGTCGCTTTTGGCCGCGACTCCGTAGAGGCCAGCTGGTCGGTCAGCGAACCGGAAACGCAGCCTGCAGACCAACTGACGGCGGCCAACAATGTCGCCACGCTCGTCAATCTGCAATATCGCAACCTGATAACGGCCACGACCGACCTGTCGGTGTTTGGCGTCCTCAGCCCGACCCACAGGCTGGAAATCGGCCTCGTGGATGGTCGAACCCTGAAACTGGTCGTCGGCGACAAGACTGTGACGGGAATGGATTATTATGTCCAAAGAGAGGGCGAAGCAACGGTGTTGGTGGTGAACAGCTTCTCACTTGATCCGATCTTAGGTTGGGTAGAAAACCCGCCCTACTTACCGCCTACATCTACCCCTGAGCCGGCTGAGATGCCTACCCCTGGCGCTGATTCAACCCCAACCGGAACCGTTTCACCATAAAGTTGGCCTTTAGGGGCGAGCTATACGGCTCCTTGCCTAGCGCTGTTGGCCTGGCTAATCGCCAGGCCGAATTGTTTGTTATTGGTAAATTCTGTTGCATTATTTTAGAAACGAGGATATTCTCTTAACCAACACTATGGCTGTACGGAAGAAATCCAAACCCCAACTGAATAAAGCGTCTGTAAAGTCGGCTACGTCTGCGCGTTCGACGTCGCGGTCGGCGCGTGTAACAGCGGCGAGCAAGCGCAGCGAAGCGCAGGGCGTCACGCTCCCGGCGGCTGTGTCGCCACGTGCTTCGGCCGAGCCGCGGACGCTCGCCGGCAAGAAGAAGGCCTCGTCGGTCTCCACGCCGCGTTCCTCCCGGTCGCCGCGTTCGTTCAAGGACGACCTCTACGAGCCGGACTCCCTGCTGGCCGAACTGGCTCAGGAAGAGGAGAGGCTAGGCAACAACGGCGCGTCCGAAGAATACGGCAGCGAAGAGGAGTACAGCGCCATTCAGCAGCTGCTCGACTTGGGCAGGCAGAAGGGCTTCGTCACCTACGACGACATCCTGCGCTTCTTCCCGGAAGCCGAGCGCGATGTCGAACAGCTGGATGAGGCGCACGCAGCCCTGTTGGCAGCCCGCATTGAGGTTGTTGACAGCGTTGACATGGATGAGCCGTCCGACGAAGACATCGAAGAGACCGAGGCCGAGTTTGAGTCCGAATTGCTTCAGGCGAGTGAGGATGATTCTTATCTCTCCGCGATTGACGCCGACGACACCATCGGATTGTATCTCAAGGAAATCGGCCGGGTTCCGCTGCTGACGGCTGCGGAGGAAGTCGCCCTGGCCAAGCGCATCGAGAAGGCCAAGTTCGCCCGCGAGCGGCTGGTGAAGGGCGGTGTCTCGCCCAAGAAGCGCAAGGAACTGGAGATGATCATCGCCGACGGCATGGCCGCGCGGGAGCATCTCATCACGGCCAACTCGCGCCTGGTCATTAGCGTCGCCAAGAAGTACATCGGACGCGGTGTGCCCTT
>JANWXR010000360.1:0-604 GCA_025057205.1 Anaerolineales bacterium
ATCGTCGTGCCGAGGTTGCGCTTGGCCAGCCGCGCATCCACGACTGCGGCGGGCTGCAATTCGGCGAGCGCCCGGCCCTGTGGGTCAATCAGGACGGGGATTTCGCCGGAGTCCAGGACCGCGCGGGCAGCGTCGGCGTCTGCGACCAGGCGCGCCGTCACGCTCTCGACGACGACCGCGCCGGCGTAAACGGCCTCGGCGAAGGCGACGGCACGGCGCACGCACAGCGGCTGGGCCAGCTCAGTGATGACGACGCGGAAGCCGGCCTGATGCAAGCGATGCGCGACGCCGGAGCCTAAATCGCCGCCGCCGCGCAGGAGGATGAGGTGGTCAAAGAGAGAGAGCACTCGAAGGATAGAGAGTGGAAAGTGGAAAGTAGAGAATGGAGAATGGAGATTGGAGATTGGAGATTGGAGATTGGAGATTGGAGATTGGAGATTGGAAACGTGGGCGGTTTCCTACTTTCTACTTTCTACTTTCTACTTTCTACTTTCTACTTTACTACTTTCAACCTTCAACGTTCTCTCCCCCTCACCTTCCCCCATCCACTTCATCGGCTGGCCGGAGCCGCCGCGCCGCAGCATGATGATCTCGGCCATGACGC
>JANWXR010000360.1:614-924 GCA_025057205.1 Anaerolineales bacterium
CGCTGACGGCGATCTCCTCGGGCGTCTCAGCGTTCAACTCCAGTCCCATCGGCGCATGGACGCGGGCGAGTTTCTCCCGCGGCACACCACGCGTCTCCAGCTCCTTCACCGTCGTCACCCAGCGCTTGCGCGAGCCGATGACGCCGAGGTAGGCGTGCGGCACCTCGAGCAACGCGGGCAGGCCGGCCACATCCAACATTACGCCGCGCGTCGGCATGACGATGTAGGTTGCATCGTGAAACTTGAAGCGCTGCGTTAGCTCCTGCATCGGCAGACACAGGTATTCGTCCGCGCCGGGAACCGCCTCCGG
>JANWXR010000361.1 GCA_025057205.1 Anaerolineales bacterium
CGCATCCCTTCGTCCATCCTTCCGTGTTGCGAGGCGTCGTCCGGCGGAGCCGCTTCGTCGTCCTCCCGTTGCAGCCCGGCACGCAGTGGGCGGCGGGCTGCACCTCGGTGCAGATCGCTCAGGCGATGGGTAAGGCCGTGATCGCCACCCGACTGCCCGGCCTGGAGGACTACGTGGCGCACGGCGAGACCGGCCTGTTGGTGCCGGCCAAAGACCCGGCAGCGCTGGCGGCCGCGATTGACCGTCTGTGGCGTAACCCGGCGGAGGCCGAGCAGATGGGCGCGCGCGGAAGGCAGCGAATGGTGGCCGAGTTTTCACTCGACCAATGGCTGGAGCGCTGGGCCGGCCTGATACAGACGCTTTGGAGTGCGCTGTGCGGATCGGTATTGACGTCCGCTATCTCTCACATGGCCTAGTTGATCATAGATTTTCTCGCAAAATCCTGAGGATAAATCTGCAGGATGGCTGAGCAGTTACAAACCTGGTGGCGGGCGCGAACGAGGACGGCTATCATCTGGAGGATAAATCTGCAGGATGGCTGAGCAGTTACAAATAAAGGAAAGAATATAATGAAGCAGATTCTTGTCACCGGCGGGGCCGGTTTCATCGGTTCGCATCTAGTCGAGGCCTTGTTGAGCCGGGGCCACACGGTGCGGGTCTTGGATGCGCTGGTGCCTCAGGTGCACGGGGAGAGTCCCCGGTGGCCGGCCTGGCTGCCGGACGAGGTTGAGAAAATCCGGGGCGATGTGAGAGACCCAGCGGTCTGGGTCAGGGCGCTGGAGGGTATGGAGGTGGTCTATCATCTGGCCGCCGAGGTGGGCGTTGGGCAATCTATGTATGAGATTGTTCGCTACATGGAGGCAAACACAATGGGCACGGCGCAGCTGCTGGAGCTGCTGGCGCGCGGCAGGCATAAGGTGCAG
>JANWXR010000362.1 GCA_025057205.1 Anaerolineales bacterium
GCCAGCAGGCCGGGTGCATGCACGCCGTCATCGTTGGTCAGCAGAAGATGCATACAAAAAATTATAGCGATGCGCCACGCGGCAAGATGTTCAGTTTCGTCGAAGTATGCACTCAAAGGTTGTTAGGGAAAAATGAGCCTGGGGGTAGGATGGGGTTGATAATCATCTAATCCACCCGAGGCTCACCTGTGGACTATACCACCAACCTTATCGCCGGCCTAGCCCGGCAAGTTGCCTAGGTTGCCTTCCCCGGCAAGCGAGAGCAGGCCGGCCACAAACGGTTACGAATGACCTATCAGTGCACTGAAAAAACACACCGCGGAGCGCAAAGCTCTTTTTTAGATAACTTCTCTGCGCACTCCGCGATCTCAGCGATGAAATGTCCTTTTTGCAGCGAATTCCCCCTGTGGGAAGGCTGCGTGGACGCCGTCCTGCGCGCCCTCGAACGCCTGGCGCCTCGCTGTGAAGTCGCGCACGGCGCGGTGACGTACTTCACCAACAACGCCCACCGCAGGCAGTATGCCAAGTTCCGCGCGGCAGGGTATATGATCGGCAGCGGCACCGTGGAAAGCGGCTGCAAACAGATCGTCACCCAACGGCTCAGACGACCCGGCGCACAGTGGAGCGTCGAAGGGGCAGTGCTGACGGCCAAAGCCCGCGCTGCTTGGCTCAGCGGTGAGTGGGATGCGCTCTGCGCTCAACGTGCCGCACTCCCCCTAGCCATCTGACAACCTTTGCGTGCACACCACCGCTCGAGCCTCCTTGACGGTTAAGCAAACGTAAGGTAAACTCCGCATCCCTGCAGTAAAAAAACACACTATAGCGCTGCGGCTTAAGCCGAGGCGCGAACGCATACTCGGGAATGTGAGTGTAAGGCGAGGCCATCGTCACGCCATACGATGGCCTCCCTTAATGCCGGCGG
>JANWXR010000363.1 GCA_025057205.1 Anaerolineales bacterium
AGGTGAGCGCGTCGCAGCCGGCGTTGATGACTAGAGCCAATTTCGGAAAATCGGTGAAGCCGCTAATGAGCGCGCCCAGTGCGAGCAGCAACGTGTAGGCAGGCGTGGTCGTTCCGAGCACGCGCTCGCCGACGTTGTACACGAAGCCGGCGCCGCCGATCAGGTTACGGGCGTAGCGGAAGGTGATGTAGGCATCGTCCACCGTATTCGGCGGCTGGTGGGCGCGCAGCCAGAGCAGGAACCACAGCCCGGCGATGACGAGCAGAAAGAAGGTCAATCGGCTCAGGGAGGAGCTTTTCATCAGGTAATCAGCAGGAAACGACGAGCGCCTTTGGCATCGAATTGCGCGAATTCTTCGAAGAGCCGACTGCAAAACTACGCTCTCACCGCGAAGCCGCGAAGGGCGCAAAGGCTTCGCTCCTGTTTTCCTTAGCGTTCTTGGCGTCTTCGCGGTTCAGATGGACTTTTTTCGGTAGAGCCATCTGTGGCAATCTGTGTCATCTGTGGACTCTTTCTTCGACTCCAATCATGCCGGGGCGCCGTTCACGGCCTGACAAGGAATTCTCCGAAGCGCACGCCGGAGTCCACCGGCTCGCCGGCGGCGTCGAGGAGGAAGGCGTAATCGCCGGTCTCGGCCTGCCACAGCCCCACCTTCCATTGCGCGTTGCCGGCGGGCGCATCATTCGGTAGGATAAGCAGGTAAGCGTCCGCGAACATCCGCCCCGGAGTCCAGGTCGTGGTGGGATTGCGCCCAAGGCCGGGATACGTGTCGCGCTGGGCAATGATCTGTCCGCTTGCATCGAGCAGGTGAACGTACACAGAATAGGGCCGGTCGGTCAGGCTGAGCGGCTCCCAGTATAACGTGAGGGTCACGCGGTCGCCGGGGCGGGCTGTAGTTGTGGAGACCTGATAGCCGCGCA
>JANWXR010000364.1 GCA_025057205.1 Anaerolineales bacterium
TGGGCGTGCTCTGGCTGCGTGACCGGCTGAGCAGGCGACAGTGGGCAGGCGCGGCGCTCACGCTGTTCGGCGCCGGCCTCATCTCCTTCCAGCCCGGCGACTATTTCCGTCTCGGCTCGCTGCTGGTCATCGGCTCGGCGTTGCTTTACGCCGTGCATGCCGCGCTGGTCAAGCGCCACGGCGGGGAGATGGCCTTTTTGGAGTTCTTCGTCTGGCGGCTGGCCGCGACGACGGGCTTTTTGCTGCTGGCCGTCACTGCGCAGGGGGCGTGGCAATGGCCGGATGCGACGACGTGGTTGCTGCTCTTCGTGGCCGGAACGGTAGATGTGGTCATTAGCCGCGCGCTGTACTACTTGGCGTTGCGCCGGCTGACCATCACCCTGCACTCGCTGGTGCTCACCTTCAGCCCGGTGGTGGCCATCCTGTGGTCGCTGGCGCTGTTCGGGATTTGGCCGGGCGCACAGGCGCTGCTGGGCGGGCTGGCCGTGGTGACCGGCATCGCGGTGGTGACAATGCGGCGGGGGTGATCACGAAACGCACAGCAGGCTCTACTGTAAAAAGCCCATCTGAACCGCGAAGACGCCAAGAACGCGAAGGAAAAACGAAGGCGAAGTCTTTGCGCTATTCGCTGCGCTCTTCGCGGTGAGAGCGTAGTTTTGGCAGTGGAGTCACAGCACGTTTGTAAAGAGGCCGACTCACCGCGAAGCGCGCGGAGAGCGTGGAGAAAAGCTGTGTCCGGCGCTAGGGGAAATTCATAGCTCAGCGTCATTCTTGCTCATCCGTGCCATCCGTGTACCAACTCCCTCCACGGCCAGGAGGGCCACCATGTCCCGGTTTTCTATCCAAACTCGAACGCACAGACAACGACAATGACTGGTATCATTTGGGTGCTTCAATCGGCAATGGCAGCTTTA
>JANWXR010000365.1 GCA_025057205.1 Anaerolineales bacterium
AAGCGCGCCGCGCTTGATGACTCCCTGATTGCCACCGAGCTGGCCGAATATCTGGTGCGCAAGGGACTGCCGTTCCGCGAAGCGCATCATGTGGTGGGCAGGGTGGTGAGGGAAATCGGGGAAAGTAAGGAAATGAGGGATATTGAAAAGCTGAAGCGGTTCAGTCCCCTGTTCGAGTCCGATGTGGTGGAAGCTCTCGATTTCCGCGCGGCAGTGGAGCGGAGGGCGGTGGAGGGCGGGACCGGCCCGGCCGCGGTGCGCGCGCAAGTGGTGCGCGCACGGGCGGCGGCGCAAGTGGCGGCGCAAGTGGCGGCGCAAGTGGCGGCGCAAATCGCGCCGGCACATCAGCGGCCCTGAGTCGGCCGTGTGCACGCAAAACATGTCAGCCGCACCCTGAGCGCGCTCTATGAGCGGAGTCGAAGGGGCGGCACGTTCCCTGATAACCTTTGCGTGCACATTGTCTTTGCGTCTTGGCGCGAGATCCTCACCGAAAATAATAGAAGATCAAGGTCTACACAGACTAGGGCAGGATCGTCAACGTCCCGACGACGGCGCGATGGTCACCGAGGGATCGGTCTGCCGCTTCGAGCGTGAGGCGGTTGAGGGACGGATACCGATACCAGCCGACGACCAGCGGATAGGTTCCGGGCGCGGCTTCTGCAGGGATGATGACGGCGAAGCGGTCGGGAACCACATCGCCGAGGCGCCAGCGCGAGGTGGGGTAAAAGCCCTGACACGGCCGGCCGTCGCGCCCGACCACGAAGGCCGAATCCTTTAGGCCTGAACCGATGTGAAGGAAAGGCGTAACGTCCTCCGCCAGCGGCGCTTCGGACTTCCAGTAAAAGGTGAAGAAGACGCTCTCGCCGGGCCGCACGCGAAGCGGGGACTGTTCATAACCGAGCAGCGATAGTCCG
>JANWXR010000366.1 GCA_025057205.1 Anaerolineales bacterium
CCGAACGCGGCGGAGAGCCGCCGGGCGACGACCTTGCAGGTGGCCGCGGCCCGCGCCGCCGGAGATTGAGCCAACCACGGAAAGGCGCAACGCAAAAGGGACGCCGGAATTTGCGTCACTCCGCATCGAATTGCGCGAATTGGTGCGAAAGCGGCCTTGACGGTGAAACATGATGCGCTCTTTGTACGGGTTACTGCTGTTGGTCACGTTGTTAGCCCTGCCGGCTGTGGCTCTGGCGCAGGACCCCACGCCCGTGCCCGTGACCGACGATGACGTCAACCGCGTCGCCAAGCAGATGTATTGCCCCGTCTGCGAGAACATCCCGCTGGACGTGTGCCCGACCGAGGCTTGCCGGCAATGGCGGGAGACCATCCGGGAGAAGCTGGCGCTGGGCTGGGATGCCCAACAAATCGAGGACTACTTTGCCGAGCAGTACGGGGAACGCATCCGCGCTATGCCTTCGACAACCGGCCTCAACGTCTTCGTTTGGGTTATCCCGCCGCTTGGGGTGGCGCTCGGCGCGTTTCTGCTCTGGCGCTTTCTGCGCGCCAACACCCGTGCGTCGCAGCCGGCGCCAACGCCCGACGACGCTGCGGCGCTACAGGATGAATATGTGGCGCGGCTTGAACGGGATTTGAAAGAGAGGTGGTAGTGAGGGTGGAGGTTAGAGGTTGGAGATTAGAGATTGAAGATTGAAGATTGAAGACGGAAGACTGAAGGAATGGAATGGATATCGGCTCTGTTTTGATTGGGATGGCGTTGCTGATCGGCGTGGCGTTCTTCGTCCTCCAGCCGTTCCTCGAACAGCGCGCGCTGCGCGAGAAGCGGGTGACCGAGGTCGAGGCCCTGAACGCCGAACGCGAAGCGTTGCTTATCGCCCTGCGTGACCTGGACTTCGACCACGCCACCGGCAA
>JANWXR010000367.1 GCA_025057205.1 Anaerolineales bacterium
GATCGCAGGTGCCTGGATTGAAGTCTATCGAGCCAAGCCCTACCCGGTTTGGTACGGCAAAACCTTTGAAGGGCCGCCCGACTTCGTGGTCGTTACAGACGCCAATGGCCGAGCTAATTTGGGACCAAAACCGTTTGGTGACCAAATCGTGCACACCTACGGCCATGCAAATGGTTTGCTTGCGCTGTTGATCAAAACAGAAAATAAGGTCGGCGTGAAATTCCTCGAAGTGACAGAGTTCAACCTTGCTTACGGGCGAGGAGACCGTCAGCGCGCGGTTTATCCAGTTGTTTTCACCAATTACAAAACTGTGACTACACCCTTCATCCTCAGACGAGTATTTCTTCCCCTTGTTATGCGCTAGCCTTGCTGAGCTGACGTCTATCCACCTCTTTTTTTTACCATCATTGAGTCCACTGAAAAAACTACTTTTCGGGCGCAAAGGCCAACCATATATGGCGCTGAAGCGACGACTGAAGCGGCCTATATGGAGGTCAAGCGTTTCAGTCGAAGCCCTCTTCAGTGCGCTCATCATTGAAATCCCATGAGCCGCTGGCTATATTATTTCTTTTCCATTTTTACCTTGGCGCGCGGCGTGCGGAATTGGCTGCAGCTCATCCTGTTGCTGCTCGGTCGCTCAAGGCAGGAAACCATCCTTGAACTCCGGTCGAGCCGGGGGTTGCCCGGCCTGCGCTTCAGCGTCCGATCCTTCATGGATGCTTGGATTATCAAGGAGACCTGCCTCGATCGAGACTACGAAAAGCATGGCACCACTTTGCAAGATGGCTGGCACATTGTGGACATTGGCGCCGGGTTGGGCGACTTCACCATTTTTGCCGCTCAACGTTGTCCTCATGGTTACGTCTACGCTTATGAGCCGTTTCCCGAGTCGTTCGCCTTGTTGCGGCGGAAT
>JANWXR010000368.1 GCA_025057205.1 Anaerolineales bacterium
CAACATCATGGGCGTGGCCAAGGCCGCCCTCGAAGCCAGCGTCCGTTACCTGGCGCTAGACCTGGGCGCGCACGAGAAGCGCCTGCGCGTCAACGCTATCTCTGCCGGCCCCATCCGCACGCTGGCCGTGGCCGGCATCGCCGGCTCACGTCAGATGATTTCCGAGTTCGCCAAGATCAGCCTGCTGCGCCGCAACATCACCATTGACGACGTGGGCAATGCCGCCGCCTATCTGTGCTCCGACCTGGCAGCGGGTGTCACCGGCGAAATTCATTATGTGGATGCCGGCTACAACGTCGCCGGTTTCCCAGCGCCTACGGAAGACTGAGGCCGGCGAACCCCCGCGCACGCCGCCCGGCAACTGCTGCAACCGCGCTCACAGACCTACTTTCTACTTTCTACTCTCTACTTTCTACCTCATCCCCTCTCACCCTCTCCTGCAACATTCGGTGCTTCTCGAACTCGAACCTCGCCATCAGCGCGCTGAGGCGCAGGCCATGCCAGCCATCGCGCCAGCCTGCCAGCGTGACGAAACGCCACCAGAACTGCCGCATCGGCATCGTTAGCAAGTGATGCGGCCGGGCGCGCACGCCCTCCAGCCTAAGCCGCTCGGCATCGTAGCGCGCGTAGGCCGTCTGCTTGGCGATGAACTCGGCGACGGTGTCGTAATTTAGGTGGATTAGCGGCTGTTGCAGGTAACCGGCCCGGCCGTCGAGCAGCACCAGCTCATGCACCGGGCGATTGGGGTCGTAGCGGGCGCGGTTGCGGCGGAGCAGGCGCAACTGATAATCGGGGTACCAGCCGGCATGACGGGTCAACACGCCGAAGATGTAGTTATGGCGCGGAACCCACCAACCGGCCTCGGCCCGATTGAGGACGCTGCGCACTTCGGCGGCCAGCTCCGGCGTG
>JANWXR010000369.1:0-642 GCA_025057205.1 Anaerolineales bacterium
CCCAGCCGACGCGCAGATCGCGGGCCGCCTCGGGTGCCATCCAGGCCTCCACCGCGCCGAAACGCACATCCGGCGGTGGGTCATCGGCGACCGAGCTAGGTACACCTGCGGCATCGGTGTTCGGCAGAGGTAACATGTTCGCTGCAATCAGCACGCTTACCATCAGCAATCTATGCCGGGCGAGCTTTCCTGTTGAAGATGGTAGAGTCATCGGAGCTGTGACCTGCCGTTCGACGGAAAATGGAGGCATGGGCGGATTTTGCCACAATTCAGGCGCCGCCACCGCTTGATGCGGCATGTTTGCAGGCTTGCATGCCGACTCGAAACCGTCTCTTGCCACCCTAACGAAAACATCTCCGGTAACTACTCGGACAACAATTTTCAACCTTCGAAGAGAATCCACAGATGTCACCGATGACCACAGATTTTCTCCGCACCATGCTGCATAATCTGCGGATACCTCAGGACGGCTGAGCAGTTACCATCTTCGGAACAGATCGCCGATTTGTTGGTCAAGCCTTTTTGTTATCACGGGGAAGGATGAGAATGACAGCCCCCGGCCCGAACGGCGCAGAGATGCTGCGTCAGCTGAGAGCTATCCGGCACGCGCCGCATGAGTTCTTGTTGAACTGCGCCCGCACC
>JANWXR010000369.1:652-903 GCA_025057205.1 Anaerolineales bacterium
CCTACGGCGGCGTGACCCGGTTCCCCATCGGCATCCTGCCGGTTTACGCCGTTAGTGACCCGCGGGGTGTGCACCACGTCTTACAAGATAACGCTCATAATTACACTAAGGACACGCTCCAATTCAACACACTGGCGCTTGTCACCGGAGATGGCTTGCTCACCAGCGACGGCAACTATTGGCTGCGACAGCGGCGGATGATACAGCCTGCGTTTCATCGTCGGCGTGTAGCTGCCTTCGGTCAAACTATG
>JANWXR010000036.1 GCA_025057205.1 Anaerolineales bacterium
GCGCCAGCACGACGATGCCGTTGTTCAGCACACGGCGGGTGATGTTCTCGGGGCCGGGAATAGAAGGGGGAGCGGCTTTCGTTTTGGATTGAACTTTGGGCATTCCAAAGGAAGAAGGAAGAAGGAAGAAGTCGGTTTTCATCCGCTTCCTCCAGCTTCTCTCTTGCTCCTTTCTATTTTTGTTCGGGCGTAAAGTAACCGACGGTGCGGTTGGTCGGCGCGAAGTATTTTTGCGCGACGCGCTGGATGTCGGTCACGGTGACGGCCTCCAAGCGGGGCAGGTAGTTCTCGAACCAGGTGTAATCCTGCAATATCTCACTAAAGCCCAGCCAGAAGCCCTGGTTGGTGACGCTCTCCGCGCCGTAGGCGAACAGCGCCTTGGCCTGCTTGATGGCTTTGTGAAGTTCGGCCTCGCTCACCGGCTCGCTGCGCACGCGCTCGATCTCGGCGTTGAAGGCCTGCTCCACGGCTTGTGGCGTTTGCCCGGCGCGCACCGTTGCATAGAACGTGTACAGATACGGATCCACAGTCGGCGCGAAGTTGCCGCCCACGCTGGCGGCCAGGCCGGTTTGTACCAGCGCCCGGTACAGCCGCGATGAGCGATTGCTGGTTCCGCCGCTGCCGAAGACGTTGAAGGACGAGGCTCCGGCCAGGATGCTGTCGAGCGCGACCATGGGGAAGAAGTCCGGGTCGGTGGCTGCGGGCGCATGGTAGGCGATTTGCACGTAGGCCGTTTCGCCCTCGCCGCTCAGGCTGATGCGACGTTCACCCCGCTGCTCCGGCTCGGGCCGCGGGCGCAGCTCCGGCAGCGCCACCGGTTTATACCTGCCGAAGAGCTGCTCGATGCGCGCCAGCATCTGCTTCCGGTCGAAATCCCCCACCGCAACGGCGATGGCGTTGTTGGGCGCATAGTAACGCCGGTAGTGGTTGTACAGGTCATCGCGCGTCATCGTGCGCAGGTCGGCCAGATCGCCGATGACTTCGTGGTGGTAGGGGTGGATGCGGAACGCGGCGCTTTGTACCTCTTCGCTCAGGCGGAAGGTCGGCTCGTTCTCGTACATCTGCCGCTCGGAGATGATGACGGTGCGCTCCGCCTCAACCTCTTGGGGCGGGAACAGCGCCCGGCGCATCCGGTCGGCCTCTAGTTGCAGGGCGAAGTCAATCTTATCGGCGGGCAGGGTCTCGAAGTAGGCGGTGTAATCCAGCCAGGTCATGGCGTTGCGCACGCCGCCGTCGCGGGCGATCTGCCGGTCGGCGAGGTTGCCGGGGAACTTCCGCGTGCCTTTGAACAGCATGTGCTCCACCCAATGGCTGACGCCGGTGGTGCCCGGCCTCTCATGCCGTGAGCCGACGCGATACCACAGCCACCACGAGATGACCGGCGCAACGTGAACTTCCTTGAGCAGGACGGTTAAGCCGTTCTTAAGCTTAGTCTTACAAACAGCGTTCGACTTTCGCATGCTTCCTCGTCGGGGTCTGCAAATCGGGTAAAAGGCCGTCGAGCCGGCGCGGCAGAGGGGAATGGAAAGAAGGGACGGTTCGACGTTCCTCTGCTGACCTTCGCTTTCTGCGTTTCCGATCTTGGCTCAACCCCATTATAAAAGCAATCGGCGGACGTCGTCGCCCGCCGACTTGCTATGACCCTCGCCGAGGCCTACAAGCCAAGGCTGCCATTGAGGCCGCGACCCATGCCGCGATACTTGAAGCCCAGCGCCGCCATTTGCTCCGGCTCGTACAGGTTGCGCCCGTCCACCATGACGGGCTGCCGCATCGCGCTCTTGATGCGCGCCAGGTCTAATTGTTTGAACTCGTTCCACTCTGTGCAAACGACGAGCGCATCCGCACCCTCGGCCACCTCGTAGGCGCTGGCGCACAGCTTCACACTCGGCATTACACGCTCAGCTGTGTGCCTCGCCACCGGGTCGTAGCCTCTGACGATGCCGCCTTCGGCCTGTACGGCGCGAGCGATCTCCACCGAGGGCGCCTCGCGCATGTCATCGGTGTTCGGCTTGAAGGCCAGGCCGAGCAGGCCGATGTGTTTGCCCTTGAGCGTGCCGAGCATTTCGCGCAGCTTGAGCACTACCTGCCGCCGCTGATATTTGTTGATGTCCATGACGGCCTGCAACAGTTGTGGATGCTTGCCCTGCACGGTTGCCATGTAGGCCAGCGCCTTCACATCCTTCGGGAAGCACGAGCCGCCCCACCCCAGGCCGGCGTTGAGGAACTGCTTGCCGATGCGCGGGTCGTAGCCCATGCCGGCGGCCACTTCCTTCACGTCGGCGCCCAGCGCCTCGCAGATGTTGGCGATCTCGTTGATGAAGGAGATTTTGGTCGCCAGGAAGGCGTTGGAGGCGTATTTAATCATCTCCGCCGTACGCAGGTCGGTGATGACGATGGGGGCGCGCAGCGGCAGGTGCAGGTCGGCCACCTTGTTGGCGGCCTCGCGGTCGGTGGAGCCGAGGACGATGCGGGCCGGGTTCATGAAGTCGGCCAGCGCCGAGCCTTCGGCCAGAAATTCGGGGCAGGAAACCACGCTGAAGGGGATGGGCCGAGGTTGCTTGGCGCGCACGATGTCCGCCACCCAGTCGCCGGTGCCCACCGGCACGGTGGACTTGTTGACGATGATGAGCGGCTGGTGCATGTGCTCGGCGATGGACTCGGCGGCGGCACGCACATACTTCAGGTCGGCCTCGCCGTCCACGCCCTCCGGCGTGCCGACGGCGATGAAGGCGAACTCGGCCTTCTCCAGCGCTTCGGCGTACGAGGTGGTGAAGCTCAGCCGTCCGGCGGCCATGTTGCGCTTCACCATCTCCTCGAGGCCCGGTTCGTAAATCGGCAGGATGCCCTTCTTGAGGTTTTCAATGCGCTCTTCGCTGATGTCGAGCGTAATCACATTGTTGCCCAGGTCGGCGAAGCAGGTGCCGGTCACCAGCCCCACATAGCCTGCTCCAATGACACAGATGTTTTTCACCGTTCACTCCTCTGCAAGATGATCATTCCGGTTTGATTCTGGCGAACCTGCGTAAACACGCCATAGAGCGGAGGTCTCATCACCTTACTGACCACATGGCCATCCAACTACTCGACCAATCTGACCATCCGACTACGCGACCACTCGACTACCCGACTACCTGACTATGCCCACCCCCGTTGCTCCAGCTCGTCCTCGTTGAAGCCGAAGAAGTGGCCGAGTTCATGAATGAGGGTGACACGGATTTCATGACGCAGCTCATCTTCATTCCGGCTGGCGGCGAGCAGCGGCAGGTAGTACAGCGTAATCCGGTCGGGCTGCAGGCGGAAGTCGTCTGCGCCGCGCTCCACCAGCGGCACACCCTCGTACAGGCCGAGCAGGTCGGGGTCGCCGTCGGGCGGGCGGTCGGCAATGTCCAGCATCACCGTGGCCGCCTCGGCGCGCAGGTCGTCCGGCAATTTCGCCATCACCTCTTCGGCGATGTCGAAGACCAGTTCCTCGAAGCGTTCGCGGGAGAGACGCATCGGCAGCTCGTCTGTAAAAAAGCCCAAGTTACCGCGGAGCACGCGGAGACAGAAAAACAAATAGCCGGGCGAACTCAGCGTAATCCGTAGTTCGTGTGTGCAGCGGCTTCATCAGAACAATTGTAGCCGGAGAGTATAATGGTGAGAACTTCGTCAAAACCACTGTTATGCGCCGAGCAGCTCGGTCAAATCCAGATATAGGAACAGCACAATGACGCTGCCGGCGACCAGGCTCAACGCCAGATAGCGCCAGCGCCAGCGGCTGTGCCACAGTCGCTTCAGGTTGAAGAGCATCACTCCCAGGGCGAACAGGCTGATGGCGGCGCTGAGCCAGAGGGAGACCGCACCGCTCAGGCCTATCAGTGGCAGGACGAACGGCAAGAGCACGTACTGTACGGTGCAGCGCAGCGCCGCCCACAGCACCACACCGCCAACGACGGCGTCGTTCTTGAGTTCCGCCCGGGTCGTTTCGTTGAGAGATGTTTCGGAATTGATCACGTTCCGGTTACTCCGGGATTGTATAGCCTGCGGCCAGACCAACGCTCCGCAGCGAAAGGATTTTACCGCTCCAAAGTGGATAGCTGTAGCCTTTTCAGGTAAGGGCGGAGCGAAGGTAGTGGCCTCTCTGTGAAAGACTTGTGGCACCAGGAGCCTTATCCATGACGCTGCTCAGCGACCTGCAACAAATCCTCCCCGCCGACCGTCTCTCTGCCACACAGGCCGATCGTGCCCAACACTCCAAAGACCAATCCGCCCACCACGCCGTCCTCCCCGATGTCGTGGTCTGGCCGGAGTCCACCGCCGAGGTCAGCGCTGTGCTGAAATACGCGAACGCGCGCGGCGTGCCGGTCACGGCCTGGGGCGCCGGCTCCAGCCTAGAAGGCAACCCCATCCCCGTGCGCGGCGGCATCGTGCTCGACTTCACCCGCATGAACCGCATCCTCGCCATTCACGCCGCCGACTTTCAGGTGACGGTGCAGCCGGGCCTGTTCTACAAAGACATGAACCGGGAGCTGGCGAAGCACGGCCTGTTTTTCCCGCCCGACCCCGGCGCCAACGCCAGCCTCGGCGGGATGCTGGCGAATAACGCCGCCGGGACGCGCACGGTGAAGTACGGCGCGACGCGCGACAACGTGCTCGCGTTGGAGGTGGTGCTGGCGAGCGGCGAAGTGATCCGTACCGGCTCGCGCTCGGTGAAGCAGTCCTCCGGCTATGACCTGACGCATCTGTTTGTCGGCTCCGAGGGAACGCTGGGCCTCATCACCGAAGCAACGCTCAAACTCTACCCCCTGCCCGAACATTTCAGCGCGGCAACGGCCGCTTTCCCCACCGTAAAACAGGCCGCCGACGTGGTGTATGAGGTCATCGGCGCGGGGCTGGAACCGAGCGCGCTGGAGCTGTTAGATGCGACTGCCGTGGAGATTATCAACGCTGCCTCCGGTTTCAACCTGCCGGTTGCGCCGAACCTGTTTCTGGAGTTTACCGGTGCCGGCGCGACGGCGCTGGAGGAGCGGATGGCGGCGGTAGCGGACATCTGCCGCTCACACGGCTGTCTGAGCTTTCGGGCCGGCGTGGGCCGCGACGAGCGCGCGCGGCTGTGGGAGGCGCGCCACCACGCCTTCGAGGCGCATTTGCGTTACTTCCCCGGCCAGGATTACATCGTTACCGATTTTGCCGTACCCATCTCACAGTACCCGGCGCTGGTGGCCTACGCCTCCGATACGATGGCGCAGTTGGGTTTCAAGGGCAGCATCATTAGCCATGCGGGAGACGGCAACGCGCATGTCGCCGTCTTTTATCCGCCAGACGATGCGGCCCTGTACGAGCGCGTGCAGGACTTCAATGCGCGGCTGGTGCGGCGCGCCATCGAGCTGGGCGGCACCTCCACCGGCGAGCACGGCGTGGGCTTGGGCAAGCAGAAGTTCATGGAGCTGGAGCACGGCCCCGGTGCGCTGAACGTGATGCGCCAGATCAAGCGCCTGCTTGATCCCAACAACATTCTCAACCCCGGCAAGGTGCTGGCGCTGGAGTAGTGCGTGCTCTCTCTCATCAACGCTGAACGGTTTCGTGAAGATTTCGACATGCTCGCCCGAATCGGGGCTACCGGTGACGGCGGCGTCCATCGTCCGTGCTGGTCGCCGGCGCATCTGGAAGCGCAGCGCTGGTGGCTGGCGCGCGCGGCAGAGGCCGGCCTGCTCACCCGCACCGATAGCGCCGGCAACTGCTCCGCCATCCTCCCTTCTTCGATTTCTGATGCTCCAACCCTGCTCCTCGGCTCGCATACCGACTCCGTCCCTAACGGCGGGCGCTTCGACGGTGCGCTGGGCGTGCTGGCCGCGCTGGAGGTCGCGCGCACGCTCAAAGAGTCGGGCATCTATCTGCCCGTTCATATCGAAGTGATTGACTTTGTGGACGAAGAAGGCACGCTGGTGGGGATACTGGGCAGTAAAGCGCTGGCGGGGACACTTACGGCAGAGGAACTGCGGACTCCGCGTGGGGGCCGCGCTGCGCTGGAGGCCGGGCTGGCGCGCGCCGGAGTCACGGAAGCCGGTCTGCTGGCCGCGCGCCGCGACCCGGCGAGTCTGGCCGGTTACCTCGAACTGCACATCGAGCAGGGGCCGAACCTCGCACGGCGCGGTATCCCCATCGGCATCGTGCGGGGCATCGTCGGCATCCGCTCGTTCCGGCTAACGTATCACGGGCAGGCCAATCACGCCGGCACCACGCCGATGGCGCAGCGCGTGGATGCGGCCCTCGGCGCGGCGGCCTTCGTGCTGACGGCGCGCGAGCTGGTGCTGCGCGATTTCTCACAAGAGGATGCACCCTGCACCGTCAACATCGGGCAGATGCGATTGGAGCCGGGTGCGTTCAACGTTATCCCCGGCAAGGCCGAGTTGGCGCTGGAGTTCCGTGCGCCGGAGAGCGAGCAGCTCAACCGGCTGGAGAAGATGCTGCTCAGCCTGGCCGAGGTGACGGCCCGGCAGTTCGGCCTGAAGCTGACCGTGGAAGACGCCGGTGGCTGCGCGCCGACCCCGCTGAGCGCCCGGGCGCAGGCCGCCTGCGCCGCCGCCGCCGACTCGCTGGCGTTGGCGCACACGACGCTCTACTCCGGCGCCGGTCACGATGCGATGTCGCTCGCGCCGCTGACTCCGGCCGGCATGATTTTCATCCCCTCGCGTGATGGCATCAGCCACTCGCCGCGCGAATACTCAGAGTGGGACGATTGTGTGAACGGCACGAACGTGCTGTTGCGCGCGGCGCTCAATCTGGCCGGCGTATCGTAACGCTGCGCAGCGGAGTTGTATCTCTGGCGCGTTCTCCGCGCACTCAGCGGTAAAACATCCTTTTTGCAGTGGACTCACCCCCTATTTTCCTTTGCGTTCTTGGCGTCTTTGCGGTTCAAATCAATGGAGCCTACTGTGCAAGCGCAAACGCAATCAGGCGCGGTGCGGAGTCGGTCAACGGCGAACGGTCATAATCGCCCCACAGGTGGTTAAGCGCGAAGCCGCACTTCTCCAGCAGCAGCCGCAGTTCACCCGGAAATGTATAGCGCAGGGTCATCGGCACAATCAGCCGCTGTACATCCCCCGCCGGCCCAACCGAGTCATACAGCCACGTCACGTGTCCGAGCTGCGCGGTGCGGTCCACACGCAACGTCGAGAACACCTGCACGGTGCGGTCGCCGGCGATGAACGTCCGCTCCAACATCAACCCCTGCTCAGCTGCGGCGTAAGGCTCGGCGGGATTGGCGACGTCCATGACTAGCGGCGCGCCCGGAGCCAGGTGCCGGCGGATGTTGGTCAGCGCGGCGATCTGCGCCTCGGTGGTCAGCAGGTGCAGCCAGGTGCTAAACGCCATCACCGCCAGCCGGAACCCCTGCTCAGCGCGGAAGGCGGCCATGTCGGCCTGAATGATGGTGGGCGCAAGCGGCAGATGGCGCGCCGAAGCGCTCTCAAGTTTTTGTTGCAGGCGCGCCAGCATCGCCGGCGAGTTGTCCACGCCCGTCACCGCATACCCGCGCCGCGCCAGATGCAGCAGCACGCGCCCTGTGCCGCAGCCCAGTTCCAGTATCGGGCCACCGTGCGTCTCGGCCAGCTCCAGCCAGAAATCCAGGTCTTCGGTGAACGCTGCGTTTTCGAGATCGTAGTAATGGGCAATGAGGTCGTACATGCGAGTATGGAGATTGGGTAATGGAGATTGGAGAGGGGTCAACCGAGGCTGCTGGCCAGTTGCCGGGCGCGTTCGAGGTCGGCGGGAGTGTTGATGTTAAAGAACGAGAGATGCTGCGGGTCGAAGCGGTTGATCTCTGGCTCGTCCACATAGCGCACGCGGACGTCGGGGAAGAAGCTGATGACGCGCCGGCGGCCCGCCTCCAGCGCGGCGCAGATGGGGCCGAGGCAGGTGCGCGCATAGACGGCGCGGAACGGCTCGGCTTCGGCGTTGCCTTCCACCATCAGGCGCGGCACAATCACGTCGCCCTCTGGGATGAGGGTGAGCAGATAGTCGAGCAGCGGGCGCACCACGAAGGGCATATCGCAGGCCAGGCAGAGCGTGTGCGGCTGACTAGAGTGATATAACGCCGAGTAGATGCCGCCCAACGCGCCCATCTCCGGCAGCACATCCGGGAAATGCGGTACGCCGAGGTAAGCGTAGCTCGCCGGCTGGTTGGTGATGATGATGGTCTCCGCGCCCAGCCCGTCCACCTGCGCCAGGATGTCCTCGATGAGCGGGCGGCTCCGCACGTGCACGAACGACTTGTCCGTGCCCATGCGCGAGCTTTTGCCGCCGGCGATGATGGCGACCGTGACCGCCAAGGCCATGCGCGGATTATAGCCGTTGGGTGCGTTTCAGATTATTGGCCGCCCCTTCGACTACGGCCCGCAAAAGCAGCGGGCCTCCGCTCAGGGTGCGGCCCGGCCAAAAAAGAGAAATGCACCCTAGCCGTTGCCCGCATTGACGCCCCGTTGCGCGCGTCATACAATCACGCCATGCAATGTCCCTTCCCCGGCATGGACCCGTACCTGGAACGGGCCGACCTCTGGCCGGACGTGCATACCAGTTTGATTGCGGCGCTACGCGATGTGCTGGCTCCGAAGCTCGCGCCGCGCTACACCGTTCACGTCGAAGAGCGGATGTACACGCTGCTGCGCGCCGCGCCGCTGGTGGGCCGCGCCGACGTGGCAGTGCAGCTGCGCGAGCCGGCAGCGGAGTACGTTGTGCCGGCGGCAGAGGTGCTCGAGGTGGACGTGCCGCTGGAAGAGGAGATTGTCGAGCGCTACCTCGAGGTGCACGAGGCGCGGAAGGGACGGCTCGTGACGATTGTGGAGATCCTCTCGCCTGCCAACAAGATCGGCCCGGGCCGGCGCAAGTATCTGCGCAAGCGTGAGCGGATTCTTGAGACGTTGACCCATTTCGTGGAGATTGACCTGCTGCGGGCCGGCGCGCCGATGCCGGTCAGCCGCAAGGTGGAGAGCGCCTATCGGCTGCTGATCAGCCGGGGCGAAACGCGCCCGCGCGCCCGGCTCTATCTTTTCGGCGTGCGCCAGCCCATCCCCACTTTCCCGCTGCCGCTCCTGCCCGGCGACGACGAACCGCCGGTGGACCTCAACGACCTGCTGCACTCGCTGTACACGCGCGCCCGCTACGACCTGCGGGTGGATTACACGCGCCCGCCCGACCCGCCGTTGAGCGAAGCCGACGCTGTCTGGGCGCGCGAGCGACTGGCGGCGCTCCAAGCCTGACCAGACTCAAACGGTGGCTATAGCAAGATGATGCTAGAATTTGTGCCAGACCGACCGCGTTCTCGGAGGCGATAATGAACAGCTCTCGCGCCGTCAAGCTGATTTTGACCTACGACATTCGCCCCAGCGTGCAGGACGAGTACTTTCAATTCATGCTGGGTGAGATGGTGCCGACTCTGCAGGCGCACGGCCTGCATATGAACGGCGCCTGGCACACCGCCTACGGCAACTATCCTATGCGACTGGTTGAGTTCATCGCCGAAGACCGCGAGACCCTCGACTCCGTCCTCGGTTCTTCGATTTGGGAAGAACTGGAAGCGCAGCTGCGCCGGTATGTGCAGAACTTCAGCTACAAGACCGTCCGCCTGCGCGAAGATATGTTCCAGTTTTAGGAGGGCCTGCCCGGTTCAACTCAGGGCGCGAAGCGCCTGTGAGCGAGCCGGGAAAATGGGGAGCCGGGCCTGAGCGTTGAACTCGGCCAGCGCGTGTTGCACGGCAGCCATTGGCGCAACGATGGCCAGCCGGGCCTGGGGGTTAGCCTGCATGGCCTGAACGATCTCCTTCATCGCACCGTTTTCCACCGTTTCCAGATACGTCAAATCCAGGAGCAGGCGCTGCTCTGGCGCACTCGCCAGCGCCAGGCGGATGTGCCGCTGAGCGTCGCGGGCCGAGCCGTGGGTGAGTGCGCCGGCCAGTTCCAACCGGCATAGCGTGGCCGTGCGCTCTTCCATCAGGCGCAATTGCTCGGAGCGGCCCAGGGTCAGCTCCAGATTCTCTGTGCCGACGATGATTTCGGTTTGGAAGGACAGTTTGTTGACCGCAGCGTACTGGCGGGCCGTCTCGGCAATCTGGTAAATCTGCTCGTCGGTGTGGGTCGGTTCGTGGTGGAAGGTGATCAGCCGTTTGACGTGCGCCCGTTCGGCGATATCCACCCCGATGATGGCGGAGCTGTGGCCCCAGTCCGCGCGGCTGAAGAAGACATCGCGCAGCGAGTATTGCGAGTCGAAGACCAGCGCGTCGGCATCCCGGAAGAAGTCCACGTAGCGCCGCAGGCTTGGCTCTGCCAGTGACTTGTACTCGCCGTCGCTGGCGAAGACGAAGACGCCCTCCCCATCATCGAAGCGATAGGCATAGGCGGTTCCGGGATGATATAACGCCAGGCTGGTTATCTTCATCCGCCCGATTTGAACCGTTTCGCCCTCCCGCAGCTGTACGAACTTCTTTTGCGCGCCCATGATGCTGGTCGGAACCGGAAAATACACGGGCGCCTGCTGCTGATGTTCGAGATACAACTGCGGGTCGTAATTGACGGCGTATATCGTGAAGTGGTTACCCGGGATATAGGCTGGCAGGAAGAATGGGTAGCCCTGCAGATGGTCCCAGTGAGCGTGCGTCAGGAAGATGTGGCCGACACCCTGCCCTTTACCAAACGGGCTGGCCATGAGGCTATGGCCAAGCGCACGCATTCCCGAGCCAGCATCAATGATAAGCATTTCATCGTCCCAGGTGACTTGGACGCAGGTGGTATTGCCACCCACAACGCTGTTGACGCTGCTGGGGAGACCGGCGATGTAAGCGCGTATCGCCGCCGGGTCCCCCAAATCCACATGCTGTGCCCCGCTCAGCGCCCGGAAGAGTTTGTCTTGAAGCTGCTCGGTGGTCAGGGGAGTTGGAATCGAGCCGCGCACCCCCCAAAACTTAATTCGCACAGCGGGCGTTTTCTCCTTGCTTCATGAGCTAGCAGTTTAGCATGGAGGCATGCGCGCAGGCAATCCGGCTGAACGAGTCAAAGCGTTAGTCTTTGTTAGTAGGAGCGAGGTTGGAGGGAGAAGGTTGGGAACGGCGCCGCAGGGCATCCTGTCGCGCCTCGATAATCATTTGCTCGAGTGTCTCGATCTGAATGGGTTTGGCTAGAAAGGCATTTGCGCCGGCGGCGTGTATGGCTGTAACCATTTCGGATTGCGTATCGGAGGATATGGCAATGACCGGCACCGTTGCCAGGCGCTCGCTGCGTCGGATGTAGCGGCAGACCTCCACGCCGTTGATGCCCTGTAGGTGGATATCCAGCAGGATAAGATCGGGAACGGTGCGGGCGAGAACCTGCATCGCTGGCAAGGAGCCGTACACGGCACCCGCTTCGTAACCCAGGGTGGTCAGCATCTGTACCAGGCTCTGGGCGATCACGCGGTTATCGTCAATCACCAGCGCTAGGGGAGCGGTCATGCCGACGAGATGCCTTTCGTCACCAATTTGATCGCTTTTTCGAGGGCCTCAAAGGATATTGGTTTGGGCAAGAAGTGGTTGGCGCCGGCCGCCATGACTTCGGAAATGATTTCGGGCTGCTGGTCACTGGAGATAGCGATCACCGGCACCTGTGCAGTACGTGGGTCGCGCCGCAAATAACGGCAGACTTCCGGTCCATCTACACCGGGCATGTGGATATCGAGCAGAATCAAACTGGGAAACTGATGGGTGACGGCGTTCATAGCCGTACGGGGGCCATACGCCACTCGCGCCTGGTAGCCTAGTAACTTGAGCATCTCCGCCAAGCTATCGGCGGTTTCGCGGCTATCGTCAATCACGAGTGCGTAAGGCTTCATCGGGCTTTCTCTCTATCTATCGTCCCGTTCGTATTCTACCGCAAACCTCGGTGCGCTTTGGCGCGCGCAACTTGCCCCGCTATAATCCGTAATACTGTTTGCCAACGTCAGGAAGGCCGGGGCGGGTACGAACCGTGACCGAGCAAGACTGGATTACCCAGGCCCGCGCGGGCGATGGGACCGCTTTTTCGCTGCTAGTAGAGCAGCAGTGCTCGCAGCTGCGCGCCTGGCTGGGAGGCCGGCCATGTTGGCCACGCTGTTCGACAATGCCTCGACCGTCTCGCAAACCTTCCTTACCAGCGGCGCGGCGCTCTGGGCCTCGGCGTGGGCGTTGGGTGCGTTTGCCCTCAGTATGCCGTTGTTCTGGTTGCTGATCGTCGTTGTTTTGCTGGCGACTGCCGCTCTGGTTTTTTCGTGCTTCGCCGGCTCGCTTTACGAGGAGTGTTGCCATGAAGAAGCTCTTTGTCATCTTGGTCCTCGTGTTCGGACTAACTTTTGCGCCATCGTTGGGTGGAGGCTCGATTGCGCTGGCTGCCCCTTTCCGCTCAGATGAAGTGGTTACCGGCGGCGACTTCACCCTTAAGTCCGGCGAGACTCTGGAGGGGAACCTGATTGTTGTCGGCGGCAACGTCGTTGTGGAGGAAGATGCGGTCGTGACCGGGCAACTGATTATCTTCGGCGGGGATGTCACGCTGAGCGGCACCATCAATCGGGACGTGGTGGTGTTTGGCGGCACTCTGGAGTTGACCGAGACCGCTGTGGTCAAAGGCAACCTGGTGTGTTCCGGCGGCTCAGTGCGCGGCGAGGAAGGGTATGAGGTGCAAGGCAGCGAGATACAGGGATTCACTGCGCCGCCGCTTCCCTCATTGTCAGCGCCGGCTCGCCCGTCTGTAGCGGACTCCGTCTGGTCGCCGGCGCGCCAACTGTTCAGTTTCATCT
The DNA here is from genome assembly GCA_025057205.1 of Anaerolineales bacterium. Classification (GTDB taxonomy): domain Bacteria; phylum Chloroflexota; class Anaerolineae; order Anaerolineales; family UBA6663; genus JANWXR01. The sequence continues at coordinate 12,776 of JANWXR010000036.1, forward strand.
GGAACTCGCTGATGGCGTTGGTCACCGCTATTGCAGCAGGCCTGCTGGCGTTGGTGGTGGTTTTGCTGTTGCCGGAGCAGACCCGGCGAGTAAGCGCGGCGATTTTGACCGCGCCGGTGCTTGCGGGGGGGTTGGGCCTGCTGACCCTTATCGCCGTGCCATTCCTGGCCGTTGTGCTGGCGCTGGTGACCCTGCTCTGCTTCAGCCCGTTCAGCCTGCTGGCCTTGAGCGTGTACGGCATCGCTATGCTCTTTGGCTGGATTGCTGTGGGCGCGTTGTTGGGCGAGCGTCTGGCCGCCTCGGCGCGCTGGCAGAACGTCAGCCCTGCGTTTATGGCGGCTTTGGGCACATTTCTGCTGACGCTGCTCACCGGCAGCCTGGGGGTACTGCCAGGCGGTGAACTCTTTAGCGCCCTGATGAACTTGCTGGTGGTGTCCGTCGGCCTGGGCGCCGTAACGCTCACCCGCTTTGGCACGCAACCCTATCTCGGTGTGTTGCCGAGCACGCCGGCCCCACCGATGAGCGACGTCGGCCGAGTTGTCGGTTAACTCACAACCCCATATTTCGCGTTGGGAGCCCCGGCACAGGCAATCGGTCTTGTGCCGGCGCTCCTATTGTTAGGCGCGGTCCCGTAATACTCCACTCCTTCGCGGAACTTCCTGACAAAGCGAGGCGTTTTCTCTTCGTTATAGCACTGTGACTGCTCAGCCGTCCTGACTTATCCGCAGATCAAAAGAAAGTTTGTGTTCATCTGCAACATCTGTAGATTCTTTTCAATGGCCGGATATCATTACCTGAGTGGTTACATAGCATCGAGTTTCTTGTGACGTGATGTGGAAGATGAACAGGACGAGTTTTAGTCTGTTGCTGGGCGCGCTTTTAGGTGTGCTGGTGCTGGCCGGCGTTTTTGCCGGTTACAGTTTGCTCAACCCCGGCTGGTTGAGCGCGCTGTTACGCACTGCGCCCGTCCGCACGCCGCCTCGCTTACCCACTCTGCCAGGGCAGCCGGGCGTATTCGTCACCGTCACCCCTGGCGCACCGACTGCCACACCGGAGCCGTTGCCCACCGCTGCCGGCAACGTGTGCGGTGGGCCGGAAATGATGGTCATTGCCTTGCTCGGTGTGGATGAACGTGAGAGTGACTATTCCAAACCGGCGCGCACCGACGCTATCAGCCTGGTCAATGTACGCTTCAACGACAAGGCCGCCGCGATCTTCTCTATCCCGCGTGACCTGTACGTGCCTCAGCCCAATTTGGAGCACGTCGGCATTAGCCAAGATCGAATCAACACTGCTTATCTGTACGGCGAAATCTACGGTGTGGACGGCGGTGGCCCAGCACAGTTCAAAGACACCATCGCGTTAAACTTCGGGTTTCGCGTCCATCGCTATGTTCTGGTCAACTTCGGCGCATTCATCAAGTTCGTGGATGCACTAGGCGGCATTGAAGTTGATGTGCCGGTGGCCATATACGACCCGACCTTTCCTGCCGAGAGCGGCGCCGGGACAATCCTGTTCGAATTGCCGGCGGGTCGTCAGCAGATGGATGGGTTGACGGCCCTGCGCTATGTGCGCACCCGACATCAGGACGACGACTACCAGCGCATTCAGCGCCAGCAGCTGGTCATGCTGGCCATACGCGATAAGCTGTTAAGCCCCGCCGTCGTCCCCAGAATTCCGGCCCTGATCGGCTCGCTGAACGACTTGGTGCGCACCGACCTCTCAGCAGCGGAGCTGGCCTCGCTGGCCTGCATCGCCCCGCAGATTGACCGTTCGCAAATCAGCACCTACGCCATTACCGGAGACAAGGTGCTGCCGTGGACGACGCCGAGCGGCGGTAGAGTTAGCATCCCCAACCGCGAGGCCATTGCGCCGCTGGTGGAGGGCTTCCTGGGGAAAGGCGAATGAACACGAATGGGGGAACACGAAGGGGCACGAGTGAAGGCGAATGAGCACGAATGGGGGAACACGAAGGGGCACGAATGAAGGCGAATGAGCACGACGTGTTTATGGTTTCACAGAAGGGGAAGCTCCTTGAACTGGGAGGATGCAAAAGCCGCAAGGGAAAACAAGGGCCGTGCCATCTACACTCTTTAGCCACCCCGATCTATCCACAAATCCTCGCAGGGGAAATCTGTGACCATCTGCGAAATCTGTGGACTCTTTCAGCTTGCGTAATCCTCTGCCTTACTTTTCTATTTGAACAGCCACGACGCGGAACCCGATATTGGGCCGGCGCTTGAAGGGATAGTCCCAGTTGCGCTGGGCGCAGCGCACGCGCCGTTGCGGTGAGTCGAATGCGCCGCCGCGAATCACCACTCCCTCGCCGAACGGTGGGCCTGTTGGATTGAGAACGGTCTGGCGCTGGGCGTACTCATCTGCTTCGTACCAGTCCGCGCACCACTCCCAGACGTTCCCACTCATATCGCTCACGCCAAAGGGGCTATCGCCCGCCGGCG
>JANWXR010000370.1 GCA_025057205.1 Anaerolineales bacterium
CGACGTGCACGTGCGCCGCCCGGACTGCGCCAGCCTGTGGGTTGCGCGCGCTGACTGCATCACTGCGCTGACCGCCGAGGAGATCGCTGCCGATCCGAACTGGCACATCGAGAACATCCCACCGGATGCGCCAATGCAACTTTATCTCATCTTCCAGAAAACATCTCAGCGGCGGGCGATGACCTATGTCGCGCACGTGGGCGATGTCGAGGCGCGCTCCCCGCGCGAGGCGCTGCGGCTGGCCATGGAGCGCTTCGGCACGAACAAAGTGTTCGTCTGGTGGGCGGTCCCGGCCGGCGCCATCACCCGCAGCGAGGCCGGGGTGGAGGCCAGCTGGTTCGCGCCGGCGCGGGAGAAGAAGTACAAGCAGCAATCCGAGTACGGCGACGTAGGGGGCCTGCGCGCGAAGGTGCGGCGAAATTTATGACTGATGACTGATGACTGAAGACTGATGACTGAAATCGAACGCGCGCTGGCTGAGAAGCTCCTGGCCCTTGCCGACGATGAGCTTATCCTCGCTCACCGCAACTCGGAGTGGACGGGCCATGCGCCCATCCTCGAAGAAGACATCGCCCTGGCGAATATCGCGCAGGACGAGCTGGGCCATGCCATGCTGTACTATGAGCTGCACTGCGCGCTGGCCGGCGGGACCCCCGACCGTCTCGCCTTCTTCCGCGAGGCCGCCGACTTCCGCAACGTGCAACTCGTCGAACTACCGAAGGGCGACTGGGCGTTCACCATGCTACGCCAGTACTTGTTCGATGCCTACGAATTGGCCCTGCTTGCACAGCTCACTCACAGCGCCCATCGGCCGCTGGCCGAAGTCGCAGCCAAGGTTCGCAACGAGGAGCTGTATCATTACAAACACACCGGCGCATGGGTGCGGCGGTTAGGGCTAGGGA
>JANWXR010000371.1 GCA_025057205.1 Anaerolineales bacterium
CGGCGCCGACGGGTCGAATCGAAACGCCGCGCGGGGCGCGAATGGGACGTTCGGCGCTTCCTTGGGCGTGTTGGCGTTGCGCTTGTGAAGGCATGTTCAGTAATCCTGCATTTTTAACCCAGCGCATGATGAAGGTAATGAGATGCGCAGACAACGAAGGCATAGATAACACTACTTCCTCATCGCAAATTGGAAATGAAAAGCGGCAGGACGATTCTGGCCCTGCCGCAGGGGAAGTTCAAGCAACCAGGAAGGGGCAACCAGGTAATACGACATCTATCCAGCGCCCTATGGCGTCGAGATGACAACCAAACCGGCATATGTGGCGGCCAAGCGTTTCAATCATGACCTTTTTTCAGTGCATTCACTTATCAATATAACGGTTTTTGTCTGACAGGGAGGGATGGAAAAAGGATGGAATGCGCGGGGGCAATCCAATAAAGCGTTACACCCATTCCCACTCTTTTGCTTTGGTCAGCGCTTCGCGCCGGTTCTTTGCTCCCAGCGCCGCGTAAATGCGCCGTGCATACCATTTGACCGTGTTCACCGAAAGATGCAACGCATCGGCAATTTGCTGGTTGGAATAGCCTGCATCCAGCAGGCGTAAAATCTCCCGTTCGTGCAGGTTAAGCCACGGCGTAGCGGCTTTGCGCTTCTGCGCGCCTGGAAGCGTGGGGAATGCCGCCAGGATTTTACGCGCATAGGGCAAATGGATTTTCTCCAGCGCGGCGCGAACGCGCTCACCGCCATCTATAAAGACGCGCAAGAATCCCTGCGGTTCGGCCATTTCGAGGGCGCGGCGCAGGGCACCTTCATCGGCTGCCAGCGTCAGATATTCCAGCAAATCGCCAAGTCGTCGTTCGGCTCCCGCTGTGTGAATGAGGGGATGCAGGACGGATTCT
>JANWXR010000372.1 GCA_025057205.1 Anaerolineales bacterium
CGAATTTGGCTTCACCGCACACATTCGCGCGCGCGGCGAAGAAGCAAAAGCCCTGGCGGCAGAAGCCGGTAAGCGGGCGCGGCGTTGGGTGGTGGAACGAACTCACAGTTGGCTGAACCGCTTTCGACGCATTCTCATCCGCTGGGAAAAGAAATCGCAGAACGATCTCGCTTTCCTGCACTTCGCTTGTGGGCTCATCGCCTTCCGTGCCGCAGGGTTATTCGGATAGGCTCTAAGTAGCCAAAAATCAGGAGGCCAGTGTATTTCAGAGCATTTGAGAATTGCAAGTTTTGTTTCTCCATGGATCTACTGAGACTGGAAGACCTTCTCGAAAGCTTTAGCACGTTCAATCCAGTCATTTTCATCGGCTAATTTGCGAAGCTGTGCCTTGTAGTTCTCGTCGTCTCGTAACTTAGACGCCTGGTCAATTGCATTAGAAAAGCCCTCAACGCTAGAGGCATGAAATACGGCTTGATATGCAATGCACTCTATCATATCTGAGGTTACTACAACAGGCTTTTCGAGAGCAAAGTACTCGAAAAGCTTCAACGGCGATGTTGCGTGCTGCGCGCAGGGCTTCCAAAACGTTTTGTGATTTGCCACTTGTGCTGATGCCCACGACCGCATCGCGCGGCGCATGACAGGTCGGGACACGGCATATCTCGTTGAATGGTGTGCATTAGAGCGGCGTGCATTTTGATTTACGATGCGCTCCGGGTAAACTGCGAGCATGAAACCCTATTCGCAAGACCTACGTGAACGTGTCATCGCGGCGCTGCAGGATGGGCGAACCCAAGCCGCCGTGGCCGAGCAATTCAGCATCAGCAAGTCGACCGTCGAGAAATGGTGGTATCGCTGGCGGGACACCGGCAGCTGTGCGGCCCTGCCCCCACGCAGCG
>JANWXR010000373.1 GCA_025057205.1 Anaerolineales bacterium
GGTTGGTGACGATGAAGCCCTTCCAGCCGCGCTCCCGGCGCTGGCGTTCGATCAACCGTGTGTGATCGGCGTTGACTTCGGGGATGAGCAGCGGCACGTCTGACCACATGCGATGCGCCGAGGCGTTGGAGCACACCGCGTAGCCAGCCTCGGCCAGCCCCGGCTCGGCCTCGCGGGCGATCTCGGTTGGCAGCGCGGAGAAGGCAATCTGTGCGTCGAAGCCGGGCGCGGTGGGCAGCACGGTCAGGTCGCGCACATACTCGGGAACGGAACCGGGTAACAGCCAGCGCACCGCCTCGCCGTACTTCTGCCCGACAGTGCGGTCCGAGCCGGTGAGCGCCGTCACTTCAAACCACGGGTGATTCTCCAGCAACTGCACAAAGCGCTGACCGACCGCACCGGTAGCGCCGAGGATGGCGACTTTGATTTTGCTCATGGCATTTCCGTATTGCGCATCACGTATTGCGTATCATACGGAATACGCAACACGCAATACGCAATACGCAATACGCAATACGCACCACATTCACTCCACAATCAACCGATGAATCGCCCGCACCGCTGCATCTGCCTGTGCGGCGTCAACGGCCAGGCTGATGCTGCACTCGGACGAGCCTTGCGCGATGACGACGACGTTGACGCCCGCCGCGCCGAGCGCGCCGAAGACCTTGCCGGCGATGCCGGGCGTGTGCCGCATCCCCGCGCCGACGACGGTCACCACCGCGCACTCCGGCGAGGCCGTGACCGCGTCAATGTCGTTGCGCTCCAGCTCGCGGCGGAACTCATCCTCCAGCGCGCGCACCACCGTCTCCGAGGCAGCCCGCGGCACGACGAAGCAGATGCTCTGCTCGGATGAGGCCTGCGAAATCATCGAGACGCTGGTGCGGGTGCGCGC
>JANWXR010000374.1 GCA_025057205.1 Anaerolineales bacterium
CACCATCGCTACACAGGCGGGGACGCACCAGCTCTCGTCAGCTTGCGGCAGATGCGGAACGTCGAGCCAGGGCATTACCACGCTCTGCAAATAGATTGATGTCGAGCTGCGAGTAGAGGATTTCGCCGGTCTGGGCGTCCACGTCTAAATGACCAACCTGACCGATCGGCCCGTCCGGTGGTCGGCCAAACCACACCGGCACACGCCACAACAGCCTGCGCCCAACGAGCAATGTGGGCCGCTCGCCATAGAGCAGGTTGCCCACCTGATCAAGCAACAACTTGCTCACCCGGCGCTGGGCGGTGAAATCCGTGACGTTCAGCCGCGCCGTGAGATGGATATCAATCTTGACCTCGGACTGGGCAGGCAGGGAGATGTCAGTCAACTCAGTGTTCATGCAAGTGCCTTGCTTTCCTGGCAAGCGACAATCAAAGTGTAATCATTAGCGGGGAAAATGCAATCCCTAGTCCCTCACGTGTACACGCAAAGATTGTCAGGGAACGCGCCGCCCCTTCGACTGCCGCTTCGACTTCGCTCAGCGTCCGCTCAGGGTGCGGCTGACATGTTTTGCGTGCCACTCCCTCACTCTCCTCTCGCCCCTCCGGTCATCCGCATCTCGTCCGCGCCAACAAGCAGGCCGCTGCCTCTCGCCGCTGATGTTGATGACGCCGTCGCGTAAGGCGATGACGATGGAGCGAGGAGGCTGACGTGGAAGGAGTAGGTTGCGCCATAAGCGTTTGAAGATGAAGTTGTCGTTGCGCTTTGCCGGAACGTCAGATGATCTCGCGTTCGCCGCGCATCAGCGCCCGCTTGAGCTTGTCCTGGTCTACCGGCGTCTTGAGCACGCGCACGCCGCAGGCGTTGTAGATGGCGTTGGTGATGGCCGGCATGGTC
>JANWXR010000375.1 GCA_025057205.1 Anaerolineales bacterium
CAGATCCTCCGCTGGATCGTTCGTAAGGTTGCGCTGACCGCTGCCGTCGGCGTTCATAACGTAGATTTCGGAGTTGCCGTCGCGCGTGGAGACGAAGGCGATGAGGCCGTCCGTGCCGCCGACGGCGGTGGGCGCAGGCGTGGGGGTGACGGTGGGCGTGGGCGGGATGGGCCGCAACAGTTCGCTGCCAAGCCAGTAGAGGCCGGGCAGCAAGGCGAGGGCGACGAGGAGGCCGCCGAGCAGAATCAGGAGGCGGCGGGACATGGCGGCAATGGGTATCGGTCAGCAGATGTGGAAACGGATGAACGGATTGCTGTCAGCGGATGTGGTAACGGATGAACGGATTGTAACGGATGTTGGGTGTCATTGAACGACGGCGCCCGATTTTGGTTGTCCACGAATGAACACGAATGGGTGCGAATGAGCACGAATGGAAACGAAACACGAATGAACACGAATAGATACGAATAAGCACGAATGAGAACGATTGGGCATGGAGGAATAAAAAGCCTTCGTGACCATTCGTGCCCATTCATGGCTGAGTGGCTGAAATGTGCCGTCTGCGGCCCTGCTACCTAATGACGTGCGAGACTCAAGCGCGTGCCCGGTGCTCCGTTTCTATCCAATAATCCGTTCCCCATTCGTTGACGGACGGCTCGTCACCGCTGAAACAGCGCGAAGTCCAGATGCTCCCACGTTGGCGAGGGCGGGGTGACGAGGCGGATCTTACCGGCGGCCTGCGCCTCTTTGAGGGGGAAGTTCAGCAGATCTTCGCCGACGAGTGTTTCGCTATCCAGCACATCCACCTCGCCTGCCAGCAACGCATTGATGACGGCTTCGTGTTCCATGAACCTGACGACGATGCTGGGCGTCGCGACCGGACCGGCAAAGTAG
>JANWXR010000376.1 GCA_025057205.1 Anaerolineales bacterium
CCATAGAACATCCCGTCTAAAGCAAATCGTACGGGTGAGCGACCACGGCAAGCAGAGTTGGATTCGCAAGCATCACAATGTTCGGTGTGCACGAATTTGTTGTTATGAGTAAGGGGTCTTGCGCATTTTACTCCCGTCTGGCTCCGGCAAGAGGTGCCAGGTGAAACCATCGCGTTCGTCACATGTGACCGGCCACTCTGACAAGCGCGCAGCGCATCGGTTTGAACGCTCGGTCACCCGACCCGGCTTAGGTCTAGCCCCACTCCGAGCTTGAAGTCCTTCATCGCCGACCGTCCATCGCTTCGTGAGGGGATTGCAACGATTTTCATTCTCAGCGCGCCTTGTGTGCATGCAAAGGTTGTCAGGGAACGTGCCGCCCCTTCGACTACCGCCTCGCTTCGCTCAGCGTCCGCTCAGGGTGCGGCTGACATGTTTTGCGTGCACACCGCGCCTTGACGCCCTCACCGCGCCCGTGATATTCTCTCACCGGTCATGAACCCGGTTGTGAGCGCGCACCATCCCCATCATTCACCGGCTTCCGCACCTGACCGGATGTGAGGTGGCTGCGCGCGCCATCGGCCTGTACTCGCTCACCTGCCCTCCGGTCACGGAGGGCTTTTTATTTCTCGTCCTCACCCCTCTCCTATTGGGAGAGGGGCCGGGGTGAGGGAAAAACTCATGTCCCGTACCGACATCCGTCTCGCCCTTCCCTCTCATGGCCGGCTGGAAGCCGCCGCCCTCGACTTCCTCGCCGCTGCCGGCCTGCGGGTGGATAAGCCCAACCCGCGCCAATACTTTGCGCGCATCCCGGCGCTACCCGCCCTCACCGTCCTCTTCCAGCGCCCCGGCGATATCGTCGTCAGCGTGCGCGAGGGCAGCGTGGATTTTGGCC
>JANWXR010000377.1 GCA_025057205.1 Anaerolineales bacterium
CCCAGCCCGCATGGCCGGATTTGGCCCGCAGGTACACCGGGTGTTCCGGGGCGACGCTGTCGAGGTCGTGCGCCGTGGGGAAGCTGCCGCCCCAAGCGTTCTGGTTCCAACCGTGCCCGGTGATCCACTCGCCGCGCGGCGTGGTTTGTGCTTTGGCCTGCACGCGGCGCAGGCACTCCGCCAGCGAGTCGGTCTCGACATCCACTTGCTGCAGGCCGAGGCTGTACCACTCCATGTGCATATGGGCGTCAATCAGGCCGGGCAGGACGGTGCGCCCCTGCAGGTCAAGCGCCGGCGCGTCGGGCAGTGCGGAGAGGACCTCCGCCTCGGCGCCGACGGCGAGGATACGCCCATCGCGCACGGCCAGCGCAGTTGCAGCCGGCTGCCGTGCGTCCAGCGTGCGAATGTTAGCGTTGCGCAAAACGACTGTGGACGTCATGGTCTCGATTTCCTAACAGGGTTTCTCCGCCAACGTTTCAATCTTTCGAGTTTAGAGCAGTTTCCAGCTTGAATTACGGCAAGGCATGCGAAATTCGACCTGTTTTCAGTCTACGGAACCGTAAATCAATCAGGAATTCGCTCTAGACTAACCAAACCGCCCTCGGTTCTGCCGAGGGGTGAGCCGCACCCTAACCAAGACCGAAAAACGCGCCGGCCAGCGGCATGAGCAGCGCTTTTTGACAATGGGGAAGCGTTCCGCCCGTTGGCGTGGGCGTCCTACCGGCCAGCCGGGCGATTGTCCGCGGGGTTGGGGCAACTGCGCCGGTGTGCCCGGCGACGCCAAAATTGCCCCCAGGCTCTGCCGGACGCAGCCCGGCGATAAGCGGCGTATCGGCTTCTGCCAGGGCAGGGTTTTTTCGTTCACCGGCGGTCGGGCGAGCCACAGTT
>JANWXR010000378.1:0-564 GCA_025057205.1 Anaerolineales bacterium
CATGCATTTCTGCACGGTGACGGCGCGACTGTACGGGCGCTTGTCGGTGCCGAGGAACACGTCTTTGAACTGCACCATGCCGGCGTTAGTGAAGAGCAGCGTGGCGTCGCCGCCCGGCACGAGCGACGACGAAGGCACCACCGTGTGATGGTGCTCGCGAAAGAAATCGAGGAAGGCCTGGCGCACTTCGTTGCCGGTCATTCGTTCGGCAGGTCGCCGGCCAGCGGCCTTTGCGCCGCCCACGATCCCGCTGCGAGACTTGGGCGTAACGGTCTTTTTGGGCATGTAGTCTCCAACGTTGTGAAGTAGGGAAAAAATTATACGCGAAAGGACGGAGGTTGGAAGCAAGCAAAGATCCGGGTGTGCACGCAAAGGTTGTCAGTGGCAGCCGCATCCCAAGCAGAGCAGGCTGCTTTTGCCCGCGCAGTCGAAGGAGCAGCTGACATCTTTGGTGTGCACACCGCCGGGAGAGGGTGAGTTCGAGCTGCGGACGTTGTACAATTTTCAGCAACGGCTGAGCCACTACCGGTTGACGCATGGCGTCAACCTGCCGGAACAGCCTTT
>JANWXR010000378.1:574-888 GCA_025057205.1 Anaerolineales bacterium
TCGAAGCCATCACCGACCGGCAGCGGGTGGCCTTGCAGGTGCGCAGCGGGATGCCGCGGATGGACTCGGATCCAAATTGCGAGCAATATGCCGGACGCCGGCCGCTTGCAGTTGCTGATGGAAGGCGTGCAGCGGCTGTACCGGCCGGCCGGCGAAGCCGAGCGGGCACGGTGGGCCGAGCCTTTGAGCCTTACGTCAAAGACACGGCGAGAGACTACGTCTGTCGTCTCAGGGGCCAGGCCACCACCCAGGCTCAGCTCCAGGCAGTCAGGCAGGCGTTGTATGTTCTATTGCAAACGCCGGCGCCCCCATGC
>JANWXR010000379.1 GCA_025057205.1 Anaerolineales bacterium
ATTGCCAACACCAGGACAAGTAAACCAGAATCCATTGGCGTAGGCACTTCCAGTATTCTGTCGCCCATTGTAGAAAGTCACAAATCCATTTGAAGCATCTGGCCATGTGCCTCTGTGGTCAAAATATCCTGAGACTTCTGTGTTAGGAACAACTGGGAAACGGAAAACTGGCGTTGCTGGTAAAGATGACTGATTAAGACTGAATGAATTGGCTTCCGGCGTTCTTGCCAAAGCCATGGATAATAAGAATCCGAGCAATGTGCCTGCTGCCAATAACAAAATCTTTGAACGCACAGAATAGCTGTTCATATTTCTTCTCTAAAAGGGTTTCAGGGAAGGAAGATCGTTGAGGTCAATAATGGCCAATCCGACAAGGGAGTTGCGGCTTGCCACATTACACCGGGCTGTGTATAGTCCACTAAACCAACTTGCCCATCATGGGTAAAGAACGACAAGAAGCGCCCTTGTGTAGACCACATAGGCTTACGGGCCGCACCCTGGATGAAAGTAACCTGCCATGTGTCGCCAGATTGGATAGAAGCCACCCAAATATTTCCTAGCCAATCCTCACTCAGTGGCGACCAAAATCCGCTTGGTAAAGAAGGATCTTTCCATTCGAAAGCTATCATTTGACCATCCGGCGACCAAACCGGCTCAGTCTGACTCAAGTCTCCTTCAACTAGGGTCACACTACTACCATTGGTGATGTCGAGTAGCTGAATGGCATATGTCAGGCCGCTTGTTGGATGTCCCTTCTCAAGAATATATGCGATCACATTTCCCGATGGTGAAAAACGGGGGAAGTACAACCCGAACTGATTCAACCTTTTTCTGCAAAGACATGCCGCAGATTGATTAGGGCAAAGGCGATATGATGAGCGCCTAAGA
>JANWXR010000037.1 GCA_025057205.1 Anaerolineales bacterium
TCCGGCGGATATGACCGCCACATATACGGAAGCGCGGGCGCAACTGTGTAACTCCTATCGAACTAGCACCATTGGTTACTTACCCGAGGAACTGATTCACAAGTCTTACGCGCTTCGCGGGTGTCAAACGCCGAATCGGCGTTGAAGTACGCCCCGGCGATGGGCAAGCCCAAACGTTTCAGGCGCTTGAACAATATTTGCCGGCAGGCGCTCACTTCTGCGCCGCTTCCCAGATTTCTATAGAAAACGCTGCGCCGACTTCTATGCCGGCGGGCAAGGCCTGGTATTTCGCCAGCATATGGGCCAGCGCCTGCCACTGCTCCGGTGATTGCCAGCCGAAGCCGTGTTCGCTTTGGGCATCGCGCAACTCGGTTTCCAACATATAGCGCATGTGGTCTGGGTCGGTTTCGGGGCCGGCATATTGCATCACGACTTGCACCGCCTCGTCAAGGTGTGCCTGAGCATAGGCGATGCCCTGAAGCGCTGCTGCTAGGAAGCGGGTTAGTTCAGAAGCGTGGGCGCGGAGGTAGTCTTCGGTGGTCACATAAGTCAGGCCGAGGGTTGGCACACCGTAATCAGCAGCCTCCCAGAGGGTAATTTCGTAGCCCCATTTGCGGAGCAAATATGGCTCATTGGACTTGAACAATGGATAGACATCCACCTGCCCCTCCGCCAGGACACGCGGGTCGAAGCCTACGTTGACCAGATTGACCTTGTTCACGTCCGCGTCGGCGGCGGAGAGCAGGGCGTACAGGTCGGGCGGCGGCGTGCCTTTGTAGCCGACCGTCTTCCCTTCCCAATCTTTGGGCGTCTCGATCCCGGAACTCTTCAGGGCAGCAAACGCCTGCTGTCCTCTCTGCCCGATAAGCGCGATCGCCACCACCGGCAAGCCCGGGTCGGCGCGGCGTTGCAGGACGGTTGCGGCGTCCATCGTAGTCACCTGCACCTTCCCCGCCACCAACAACTGGACGTGTTCACCACGCCCCGGCGAGTGTTCGATGGTTACCTCCAGTCCGTTCTGCGCAAAGAATCCTTTTTCTTTGGCAACATACGCGCCCACAAAGGGAAGATTCGCCTGTGGCTTGTAACCGGCCATGAAAGTCATGGGAACAAGCGACGCCTGAGTGGGGGTCACCGTGGACGTTTCGGGTGGGGTGCTGACGGCGGGTTCGATGATGGGCGATGTTGCCGTTGGGGTGGGGGCGGCAGCGCCCGTGCAGGCGCTCACTCCCAGTAGGAGAAGAGCAAGCAAGGTGAGAGCGGTCCTGTGAATCTTGAAACTCTTCTTGGACATAGAATTGAGGATGCTCCTTGACAAACAGATTAGGTTTGAGACCGGATGCTTCTTTTCAGTGTTGTCCTATTTCCAACGAATGACTTTTTTCTCCAGCCAGACGATGAGTCCATAGGCCGCCATGCCGGAAAGAGAAAGGACGAAGATAGCAGCGAACATCGGCGGCAGGTTGAGGTTGCTATAGGCCAGCCACATCACCCGCCCCAGGCCGCCAGAGGCGCCCGTCCACTCGGCAATGACCGCGCCCACCAGCGCCAGCGGCGCAGCCATGCGCAGGGCGGCAAACAGAAAGGGCAACGCCAGCCAGGCGCGCAGATGGATAAGGATTTGCCAGTTCGTGGCGCGATAGGAACGCATCAAGTCCAGCATTTCCCGCTCGGCGCTTTGCAGGCCGACCAGAACATTCACCAGGGTCGGAAAGAAGGTCAGCAGGGCGGTGATGATGATTTTGGGCAGAACGCCAAACCCAAACCAGATCGTTAGCAAGGGGGCAATGGTCGCCAGCGGTGTGGATTTGACCAGGATGGCGAGCGTCATCACGCCGCGTTCGAGCGAAGGCTTCAAGCCGGTCAGCGCCGCCACACCCACGCTCACCAGCACACCGAGCATCAGACCGGCTAGGGCTTCGCCCAACGTCACGGTCAGGGCTTCGAGAAAGTATAGGGGTTGAGAGAGAAACGTTTGAGCAATCCGGCTGGGCGCAGGGAGGAGATACACAGGGGTCTGGGTGATTCGGACGAAAAGTTCCCATGCGGCCAAAGTGCCGAACAGCATCAGGACGGCCACGACGCCGGCGTGAAAAGATTGAAGCGCGGGTTCGCAGTCCGGGTCTGGCGTATTCGTCTGCATAGAGGCCGAATGCCGGTCGCTCATCACGTCAGTCCCTGCCAGCCTTTCAGAGAAGAAGGAACGATTAGGAACGAACGCTCCACCGGGAGGGCCAGCGAGGCGGCCAGGCTCCGCCCCAGATAGCGACGGCTCAGCCGCTTCAGCAGATGCTTTAGGCGTGGATCGCCGGCATCGAATTCCGGTTGGGCTATCCCTTTGGCCGAGACGCGCCGCAGCGGCAGGAACGGCTCATCCACCGTCAACGAGACCTGAGGGTTGAGACGCAGATACTCACCCCAGCGCGAACCTTTCCACGCCGGCACGTGGAAGGCCTCACCGTCCCACTCGTGCCAGACGGGGACGACATGCGGCGCGCCATCAGGACGGACACAGGCCAACCGCGCAGTCCAGGGCGCCCGCAGCAACGCCGTCATTTGCGCCTTGTCCAGTGGCAGGGTCTCCTGGGTCTCGGCACTTCCCGTCTGCCAGGGCGAGTAATGCAATGCCCCCAGGCGATAGGACAGGCGTGCGGCCATCTCGCGCACCGGCGAGAGGCTTTTGGGCGCTTCGACCTCGTTCCAGCGAAAGGCAGGCAGGCTCCACACCAGCGCCGCGATGGGGGAAACGCCATCGCGACAGACAGGAAAGGCCACGTCCACGGCATCGCCACGCCGGGTCACGGCATAGCCCTGTGCCGGAATCTCCGCGAGGAGGGGGGACTGGAAAAGCCGGCCCGGAGCGCTGGAGGGCGGCAGGCGTTGTCCGACCTCGAACACGCTGCGTACCTCGCGCCGGCCCTCCACCTGACCGAGCAGCCAGGCCTCGCCACCGGGCGTTGCGGCAAAGAGCGCCAGCGTTTCTTCCGGATGAAGGGCTTCGGCCTCTTGAAAGAAGGCCGGCAGCAGTTCTGCGGCGGGCAGGGGGGATGCGCCGCTCTGCCAGGCCAACAGGCGGGGCCCGGCGCGGTAACGTCCGCGCTTTTCGGTCTGTTCGAGGTAGCCTAAAGCCTTGAGCGTGTTGAGCAGCACAAACAGGGAACTACGAGAGATGTCCAAGCGCGCCAGCAAATCGGCCAAAGTCACGCCGCGCGGCTGTTCGCGCACCGCTTCTAGGAGGCTCAGTGCGCGTTCTACAGCAGGGGAGAGGGAGTCCGACTCGCGTTTCATCCAAAATAATAGACTTTCATCCAATATAGTGGATTTTATTTTTCTTGAGAAGGGGAGGTTTAGTAGTGTAGGACTTACGCAGTTGGCGGGGGTTACCGCCATATCCGGCGGACTTCCGGCGAATATGACCGCCACATATACGGAAGCGCGGGCGCAACTACGTAACTCCTATAGTGATTGCCCCCATCCTCTTGGTGCGCGGCCTTCCCTACCGAGCCCGGCCGAGCCAAAAAAATAGGGCAATCGTCGGCGCTATGGGTTACCCGCTGCCTGCACAAAGCGCGTAGCCAGGGTTGGGTAAGAAAGAAAGTGCAGATGGACGTACGAAGCGAGGAGGTTGCCTAGCTGAACGCCTTCCGGCTGCGGCTCGCCGTGAGAAGAGTCCGGCAGAAGTTCGTACAGGAACGGAAGGTCGCGGGGCCGGCCCTGCCAGACCGAATGATGAAACTCGTGCCCGCGCATGGGTTCGCCCGCGCGCCACAGCCAGTTGTCGCCCGCAGCCCGCAGCCGGCGATAGCCCAACGTCAGGCGCGGGGTCATTGCGCTCAGGCCGGGCAGCAGCCCTGCCATCGGCCATAGCCGCCCCTGTAGGTCGCAAATTGCCTCGGTCAGGTACATCAGGCCGCCGCACTCGGCATAGATGGGAAGGCCACGCGCATGGGCGGCGCGCAGTTCGGCGTGCAGCGAGGTGTTTGCGGAGAGTTGCTCGGCGTACAGTTCGGGGAAGCCGCCGCACAGGTAAATGGCCTGCGCGCCGGCCGGCAGCGCGGCGTCATGTAGCGGGCTGAAGAAGACGATCTCGGCCCCGGCGGCGCGCAGCAGGTCGAGGTTGTCTTCGTACAGGAAGTTGAAGGCCGCATCGCGGGCGACGGCGATGACGGCGCGCGCTCCCGGCGCAAATGCGGTGGCAAAGGGGTCGTCGGTGAAATCGGGCAGAGGCGGGGCGCTGCCGGCAAGTTCGAGAATATGCTCGATGTTCACGGTCGCTTCGAGTTTTGTGCGAACTGCATCGAGCCACGCCGACCAGCGCCCTGGTTCGAGTGTAGGGATCAGGCCGAGATGCCGTTCCGGCAGGTGCAATTCGTCGTCTCGCGGGAGATAGCCAACGACGGGCAGGCTGGTTTCGCTTTCGATGGCGTCTTTCACCATCTGGGCGTGACGTGGGCTGCCGACGCGATTGAGCACCACGCCTACCAGCCGCACGCGCGGGTCGAAGTCGCGGAACCCGCACACCACGGCGGCGGCGCTGCGCGCCATCGCGCCGACATCGAGCATCAGAAGCACGGGCGCATCGAGAAGGCGGGCGAGGTGGGCGGTGCTTCCGGTGTCGTCCAGCCCTGAGTAACCATCGAAGAGGCCCATCACACCCTCGATGATGGCGATGTCGGCGTCATTTGCGCGACGGACGAAGCCGGCCGCGAGCCGCTCGGCGGGCGCCAGCCAGGTATCCAGATTGTGGCAGGGCCGCCCGGAGGCCAGTGCGTGATAGGTCGGGTCAATGTAATCCGGGCCGGCCTTGAAGGCCGCCACGTGCAACCCTCTGGCCGTCAGGGCCGCAATCAGACCAGCAGTGAACGTGGTTTTACCGCTGCCGCTGGCGGGCGCGGCAATGAGCAGGCGTGGTAGGCGGCGCGGAAGGCGAGAGGGCTGCATCATGGAGCGTTGTTCGGACACTATCTTGTTCCGGGCTGTAGTAACTATCGTGTGTGAAACGAAGGCTCTTGGCGGGTTTTTAAGGAGGCTGACCATAACAACGCTGAATTTATCGAGCATTTCATAGCATTCTTCAGTGGTTGCCTTGACACAGCTCACGAGCGCTCGGCAAAACAAAAAACCCGCCTTCTCAGCGGGGGTTAAGGGGCTTGACCGAATGCCTGTCACACACGAGTTCACGGTGCTCTGGGCATGCTACACCTCCTTGCTCACGAGAAGGTTATGCACTGACGGTCGAGGCAAGCTTCCTGGCTTGTGCGCTTCACAGCACACTTACAGTTGCGGCACAGCGCCGGCCTTGCACCGGCTTCCACTTTTATGCCCTGGCATCCGGGCCTTTGAGCCTGTCGAAGACAGACACCGGGACGCCTCGACGGTGGTATGAAGTTGTTTGACGTACAAGGTGGATGGGATTTTAGCATAGATATTATAGAGAGAATTCCTGATGGATTTACGGTTCCGTAGTAGAAACTCACTGAAAACATGCATGCCTTGCTGTAACTCAAGCTGGAAATCGCTCTAATATTGTCAGGGCAAGCGCGGCAACTACACGGGTGACTCTACCGCAAAAACTATGATCTCACCGCGAATCCACGAAGAGCGCGGTGAAAAGCGCAAAGGATATGTCCCTGTTTTCCTTCGCGTTCTTAGTGTCTTCGCGGTTCAGATGACCTTTTTTCAGTGCACTCACGGGTGCATTTCAGATTATTGGCCTCCCCTTCGACTACGGCCTGCAAAAGCAGCGGGCCTCCGCTCAGGGTGCGGCCCGGCCAAAAATAGAAATGCACCCACACTGCTGCGCGGCTAGACGACTCTCTGCCCCCTTGTTATAATCTCACCGTCGGAGTTCTTGACTTGGCCTGTGCGAGGTTGGGTCGGCTCAAAGCCGACCTTTACTTTGCTCCAGGCGACCTGCCCAAGGAGCGCAGACGTCATGTCGCTAGATAAGGAAAAGAAACAACAAATCATCACCGACTTTCATCGTCACAGCACCGACACCGGCTCGCCGGAGGTGCAGGTGGCTCTGCTGACGAACCGCATCGCCGCCCTCACGGAGCATCTCAAGGTGCACCGAGGCGACGAAGCCTCGCGCCGCGGATTGCTCAAAATGGTCGGCGCGCGTCGCCGCCATCTGATGTATCTGAGCAAACGGAACCCGTCGGCCTATGAGGCGCTGGTCAGCAAGCTAGGCCTGCGCCGCACCAAGTGAAGCAACCACCGAGACGAGCAGAGGCCACACCGTCTGCTCGTCTTTTCTAAGGATTGTCGCAGGATTTCCGGTGACAGGGGAACAGCCCCGGCTTTGGGCCGGCGCTTGCAACTTGTCACACACCCTTTCATCAAACCGGTTCGGCGCAGCCGTGTCAGGCATTGGATACTGGCATCAACGGCGTGACGGGAAAGCCGGGACGGCATGGCGTTTCCGTTCCTTCCGTTCATCCGTTGACTCCAATCTCCAGTTCCTGACTCTTGCGCCGGGCCTGATGGGACCGCTCCGCCCGGAGCGCGCCCGGTATCAAGGAGCATCTCCATGTCAAACGTCACCCAAGTCAGCATTGAATTTGCCGGACACACGCTGACCATCGAAACCGGCAAACTGGCCGGCCTGGCCAGCGGCGCCGTCACGCTGCGCACCGGCGATACCATGCTGCTGGCCGCGGCCACGATGTCTGCCCAGCCGCGCGAGGGCATTGACTTCTTCCCACTCAGCGTCGAGTACGAGGAGAGGCTGTACGCCGCCGGCCGCATCCCTGGCTCATTCTACCGCCGCGAAGGCCGGCCCAGCGAAGGCGCCATCCTCACCGCGCGCCTGATTGACCGCCCGCTGCGCCCGCTCTTCCCCGCCGACTTCCGCAACGACGTGCAAATCATCGTTACGCCGCTCTCGGTGGACCAGGTGCACCAGCCGGACGTGCTCGCCATCGTGGCGGCCTCGGCGGCGCTCACCATCAGCGACATCCCCTTCGGCGTCGCCCCGTACGACGGGCCGGTGGGCGCGGTGCGCATCGGGTTGATTGACGGCGAGTTCGTCGTCAACCCCTCCTTCGAGCAGATGGAGCATAGCGACCTCGACCTGCGCCTGGCCGGCACGCGCAGCGCCATCGTCATGGTGGAGTGCGGCGCGAATGAAGTGCCCGAGGAGACGATGGTGCGCGCGCTCGAGTTCGGGCACAAGGCCATTCAGCCGTTGATTGACCTGCAGGAGCAATTGCAACGGCTGGCCGGCAAGCCCAAGAAGACGGACTATCCCAAGTTCACGCATCCGCCGGAGGTCGTCGAGCGTGTGCGCCAGATCGTCGGCGACCGCTTCAGGGCGCTGGCCGAGCCGATGGACAAGATGACGCGCGCCGCCTTGCGCGACGCCATCCAGAACGATGTGATGAACGCCTTCGCGGAGAATCCCACGCCGGCCCAGCCCGGCAGCGAAGGCCAGATCACGCTGGTCGAAGCGACGACTGTCAAGCCGGCCACACTCTTCGCCATCCTGCATGACTTAGAACAGGAGGCGGTGCGCGACGCCATCCTCAACCGGGGCATCCGCCCAGATGGCCGTGCTTACACGCAAATCCGCCCGATGTCGGCCGAAGTCGGCCTCAGCCCGCGCGCGCACGGCTCCGGCCTGTTTACGCGCGGCGAGACGCAAGTGCTCAGCCTGGCCACGCTCGGCACGCCGGGCGATAAGCAGGAGCTGGATACGCTCTCTCCCGAAGACGAAAAGCGTTATCTGCACCACTACAACTTCCCACCCTTCAGCACCGGCGAGGTGCGCCCGTTGCGCGGCCAGAGCCGGCGCGAAGTGGGCCACGGCGCGCTGGCCGAGCGCGCGCTGGTGCCCGTGCTGCCGAGTGAAGAAGAGTTCCCCTACACCATCCGCGTGGTAAGTGAAGTGCTCTCTTCCAACGGCTCCACTTCGATGGCCTCCGTCTGTGGCAGCACGATGGCGCTGATGGACGCCGGCGTGCCCATCAAGGCGCCGGTGGCCGGCATTGCCATGGGATTGGTCACCGACATTTACGGCAACAGCGGCAAGTACGCCATCCTGACCGACATTCAGGGCATCGAGGACCACCTCGGCGATATGGACTTCAAAGTGGCCGGCACGGCGCTCGGCATCACCGCATTGCAGATGGATATCAAGGTCAAGGGACTGACGACGCAAATCCTCTCGGAGGCGCTGGAGCAAGCGCGGACGGCGCGCGGCGAAATTTTGGAGCTGATTGCCGGCGCCATCCCGGCGCCGCGCCCCGACCTCTCGCCGTATGCGCCGCGCATCCTCACCCTGCACATCAATCCGGAGAAGATCGGCACCCTCATCGGCCCCGGCGGAAAGAACATCCGCAAGCTTCAGGACGAGACCAATACCCGGATTGACATCGAGGACGATGGCACGGTGTACATCTCCGGCACCGACAGCGCCGGCGTGCAGCGGGCGCGTGAGGCTATCGAGGGGCTGGGCGAGACGGTCAAGCTCGGCGCCATTTATACCGGCAAGGTGGTGCGCATTGAGCCGTTTGGCGCGTTCGTGGAGTTGACGCCGGGCACCGACGGCATGGTGCACATCTCGCAGCTCGATACCGGGCGCGTGAACAAGGTGGAGGATGTCTGCCGGCTCGACGACGAAATCACCGTGATGGTGACCGGCATTGACGAGAGCGGCAAAATCCGCCTGAGCCGCCAGGCCGTGCTGGAGGGCTGGACGCTGGAGGAAGCACAGGCCGCCGATCGTGGCTTGCGCATCGGTGGGGGTGGAAGCCGCAGCGGCGAACGGCGCAGCGGAGGCGGGCGCAGCAGCGAGCGCAGCGAGAGTCGCAGTGGCGGGCGCAGTGGCCGGCGCCGCTGAGCACGGGGCGGATGTTTGCACGGGCGATCAGGGTCGCCCGTGTTCGCTTAACCCGCTAAAATTGGAGCAGCATGTCCGACGTTCCTTCACCTTCCGCCTCGCCTCGCTGGAACACGCCCACCAAGTTCCTGGTGGCGCTTGTGTGTTTGGCACTGCTTGGCTGGCTGCTGCTGCAATTCCAGAGCCTGTGGGGGCCGATGATCGCCATGTGCATCATCGCCTACCTGCTCAGCCCGGTGGCCGGCTGGGTGGAGCGTGTCATGCGCTTGCCCTGGGCGGTTGCCGTCACTCTGGTGTACCTGGTGGTTTTCATGCTGATTGTCGTCGTTGGCGTTGTGGCCGGCGTCGCCATTCAGCGCCAGGTGGTCGGGCTGTACAACGCCGTCGTCAACATCTCCGGCGACCTGCCCCGCTTCCTTCAGGAATTGACCAGCCGGCCCATTGCCATCGGCCCGTTCGTTATTGACCCGACGACGGTGGACGTGCGTCAGCTCCTGCAACCGCTGACCTCCGCCATCCAACCGGCACTCAGCCAGCTGGGCATCTGGGTGAGCGGTTTCGCGGCGGGCACCGCCACCGGTCTGGGCTGGTTCTTCTTCGTGCTGATTCTGTCCTACTACCTGCTGCTTGATCTGCGTAACGTGCTCACCGGGCTAGACCAGCGCGTGCCGGAGCCGCTGCGAGAAGACGTGCGTCGGCTGGCGGCCAGCCTCGGCCCGATCTGGAACAATTACCTGCGCGGCCAGGTGACGCTTTCCGGCACGCTAGGGATTATGATCGGCGTGACGCTCTCGGTGCTGGGGGTGAGTTATGCGCCGGTGCTCGGCATCGTGGCGTTCATGCTCGACTTCATCCCCTACATCGGCGCAATGCTCTCCCTCATCATCGGCACACTGGTGGCGCTCTTCCAGGGCAGCAACTGGCTCGGCCTTGACCCCATCTGGTACGCCGTATTGGTCGGCACAGCCTATCTCATCCTGCAACAGGTTCAGGGCTACGTCTTCTGGCCGCGCATCATGGGCGTCACGTTCAATTTACATCCTGTCATCATCATCGTCGGTGCGCTGATGATGGCGCAACTGATGGGCGTGGTCGGCCTGATGCTGGCGGCGCCGCTCATCGCTACACTGGTGGTCTTCGGTCGGTACGTTTTCCGCAAACTGTTCGATCTCGATCCGTGGGATGGCGCGCCCTTGGCTGTGAAGACTGCCCGTATCTCGCCGCTTGCCCGCCTGCGTTCCATCGGCTTTGGCCGCCGCCCCCGGTTACGTCACCTGGAGCCAGAGCTGCGCCAGACGGAGCCGCCCCAGGGCCAGCCACAATGACCGGCGCGAACGAGCCACGCATCGAGTTCTCCTACGCGGTCTTCTGGGTAAAGCAGGCCTGTACCTGGGACGCCGCCCGCCGCGCGGCCATCCTCAAAGCGGTGCAGGATTTGATGCGCCGGCCGGACTTCGAGCTAAATAACTATCAGCGCCGTTATATGCTGCCCGGCCTGGATGCAAGCGCGCACGCCGGGCGCAGCCTGGCCGCGCTGGAGAAGGTGCTGCTTGCGCTGGAAGCCGAAAGCTAAACTCACCCATTTCCTTCGTTTCCCTCGTTTCTCTCTTTCCCTGTATTTCCCGAGGAAAATCATGCCTGCCCCAAACCACAGCGATCCCATCAAAACCGTCACCCTGGCCGAGACCGATAACTACATGATTTGGACGGCAGAGGACAACGACGGTGAGACGACCTACAACATCGAACTGGGCAACGTGACGCTGCACCTGTTCAAGGAAGAGTGGGAAGAGTTCGTTCAACTCATTCGTTCTGTCAGGAAATCATGACTGATGACTGATGACTGATGACAAATCCCCGTTCTCCAAGCATCTGCCACCCAGCGCCGGCCTGCCGCGTGTGCTGGTGCTGGATGAGCGCGCCGCCGCCGAGCTGCCGCCGGAGATAACGCCGGCGCGCGCCGCGCCCGACGGCGCGCAGTTCGACGCCATCGTCGGCTACGCTGCGCCGCATGCGCTGGAGCAATGGCTGCCGCGCCTGCGCCCCGGCGGGCGGTTGATCCTCGCCGGCGACGCCGCGCCGGAAGTTGCCCTCGCCGCTCTCACCGGCGCCGGCTATATCCACTGCCTCGTCGAAGAGCACGCCGGGCTGACCCTCTTTCGCGGCGAGCGTCCGCCTAAAGGCTCCTCTTCCGAGCGCATTCAATTTACGGCTGGCTCCCCTCTCCCTTTGGGAGAGGGGCTGGGGGTGAGGGAGTTTCCCTTCATCTTCCTCCTCATCACCCAAACGCCCAACAAGCCGGCCTGGAAGCTCGCGCCCGATGAGAAGCTGGAGTGGCGCGCCGCGACCGTGCTCGACCCTGCCAACGGCCGGCCGGCGCTGCTGGCGTTCACCTCGCTGGTGAAGGCCGTGGCCTTCATGCAGCCCGCCGTGCTGGCGGGGTTCCTCAGCGGCATCAACAAGATCGGCAAGTTCCGCGCAGAGGCGGCGCAGGCCTGGCCGCTGTCGCTCATCGTTAACCCGAACTTCGACGACTGGCGCGCGGCCACGCTCGGCCCGCCGCTGGCCGTGGACCCGCAAGCGGCCCTTACGGGCGAGGAATGATTGCCCCGAGTTTTACTTTCGTTTAGAATGCCTCACACCGATTGAGAGGAGTGTGTATGTCTGTCGTAATTCCGGATGAGGTCCTGCACACAGCCAACATGACAGCCGCCGAATTGAAGCTGGAATTGGCGGTGTTACTATTTGAAAAGAACAAGCTCACCCTTGGTCAAGCCAGCCGCCTGGCAGGAATGCCGCAACTTCAGTTCCAGCTTGTATTGGCTAGCCGGCGGATCCCTGTCCATTACGAAGTGGCTGACCTCGAGATGGACGTGCAGACCCTGAAGGCATTAGGGCGTTTGTGATCGTCGTCAGCGATGCGTCGCTTCCTGAAAGTCATGACCGAGTGAGGCGACCTGCGGCTTGGATCGGGAAACTTTTGACAACCTCCTCACTTCCACCGGTCAGGCGGCCATTGCCGCCGCCGCCGCGCTGCAACCCACCGAAGAAACCTTCCTCCGCAAACTGACGCAACTCCGCAAGCATTACGATGCCGCGCTCGCCAAAGCGGCGCTGGAGACCGTCCTCCTGCGCGCCAGAGCACGGGCCAAGTTCTCACGCGCCGAAGCGATGTACTTCACGCGCGAGGCGCTGGAGCAGGCCTCGAGCGAGGTCGTTGCAACCTATCGCGCGCAACGTTACGCCGGCCTCGGGCGCGTGGCCGACGTTTGCTGCGGGCTGGGCGGCGATGCCATCGGGCTGGCGGGCGTGGCGCCGGTGATGGTGATTGACAAGGACCCGCTGCGGCTGGCGCTGGCGCAGGCCAACCTGGCCGCGTATGGCCGGGCGGCGGAAGCGGTGCCGGCGGACGTGACCATCGAGCCGTTGCCCGCCGCCGACGCCCTCTGGCTCGACCCGTCGCGCCGCGCCGGCAGCCGCCGCGCCTTTTCCGTGCGCGACTACACGCCGCCGCTGTCCATCATCCGTGAATGGCTGGCGCGCACGCCTGCGCTCGGCGTGAAGATTTCGCCAGGGGTGGATTTAGCCGAGCTTGACCGCAGTCGGCAGTCCGCCGTTTACGGACTCCCCGACTTCGAGCTTGAGTTCATCTCCGTCCACGGCGAGTTGAAGGAGTGCGTGTTGTGGTTCGGCCTATTGCGTACGCAGGCCGTGCGCCGCGCCACGCTCCTGCCCGGCCCTCACTCTCTAACCTCCAATCTCGAACCGCCTTCCTCCCTCGGCCCGCCTCTGGCCTTCCTCTACGAACCCGACCCGGCCGTCCTGCGCGCCGGGCTGGTGACCACGCTGGCCACGCAGCTCAGCGCTTACCAACTTGACCCGGACATTGCCTACCTCACCTCCGATACGCTCACCCCTACGCCGTTCGCGCGCGCCTTCGCGCTGGAGGCTGCCTTCCCGTTTCAGCTCAAGCGCCTGCGCGCCTACCTGCGCGAGCGCGGCGTCGGGCAGGTGACGGTGAAGAAGCGCGGTTCGCCGTTGAAGCCAGAGGAGTTGACCCGCAGGCTCCGGCTCTCAGGCGAGGAGAGCCGCGTCGTGTTCCTGACGCACGTCCGCGGCGAACCGTATGTGTTGATCGGGCAGGCCGTTGCCTGATCGCCCCGTGCCTGGTCTATAACTGCGGCGTTGCCATCTGTAGGAGAATGCGATGCTTGCTGCCCGAACCGTTGCCCGCAAGCCGCGCCGTCTCAAAGAGAGCCGCGCCGCCTATACAACAGCGCCGGTCAGGCACGCGCGTTTCAAGACAACAGAGTTTGAATTCCACATCGTTCTGCCGGCCAGCGCTGACACCGAGGCTTTCACAGATAAGCTCATCGCTCCGGGTGAGTCTTACGGCGGCTCAATCGAGGACGGCCATCGAGTAAGCTGTGGTTTTATGGCAGGCCCAACGGCCAGCGTCAGCCGCTCGCAAAGCGAAGGAGAGTGGGTTGGCTGGAAACGCCTGTTAGCCCGCTATAAGTTTCTGAGAATTTGACTTCACCTTCGCTTCGACAAGTTCTATGCAAAAGATCAATAACACTAAGTAACTACTCAGGGCTGTTTGCAGCTTGCATCAGGCGGTGCACAAGGCCCGCCCGGTGTGCCAGGCGGTGACGGCCGGGGAGTTTCCCGCCGCCGTGGCGCAGCCGGTGCAATACAGCCCGCGCACTCAAGCGGTAGCGGTGTATCTGCAGACCTATCAACTTCTGTCCTACGAGCGCATGGCCGAAGCGCTGCACGACTTGTTTGGCGTTCGGCTGTCGGAAGGCACCTGGGCCAACGCCCAAGCCACCACCTACGCCATTCCCGGACCGGTGGAACAGGTGATTGTGGCTGCCATACAACAGGCGGACGTGGTGCCTGTGGACGAGACCGGCCAGCGGGTGGGCGGGCGGCCAGAATGGTTCTATACGCTGAGCATGGCTCTGTTGACCTTCTATGCCCATCACGCCAAACGAGGTCAGGAAGCCATCGGCGTGCTGCTGGGCTGCCTAGGGCGGCAGGTGCACGATGCTTGGGCCCCCTATCTGACCCTGCCCGGCCGGTCTGCCCTGTGCAATGCCCATCTGCTACGCGAGTTGATCGGCCTGTGTGAAGACACCGGGCAGGCCTGGGTGCAAAAGCTCATCCGGCTGCTGATGAGCATGAGAGCGATGATAGACACCGCCCGGGCGGCCGGCCAGACCGAGTTGCCTGCCCGACAGCGCGCCGGCTTCACAGCAGCCTTCATGCGCTTCCTGAAGGAAGGTCTGCCGGCCAATCCGCCTCCCAGACCCACGAGCCAACGGGGGCGTCCTAAACAGACGCCGGCGCGCAATTTGCTCAACCGCCTGATAACCCAGCGGGATGCGATCCTGGCACTCCCGCATGACTCCCGCGTGCCGTTCGACAACAATCAGGCCGAACGCGACTTGCGCATGCTCAAGGTCAGGAGCCAGGTCTGTGGCCTTGATTGCCGCAGTGCCGGCGGACGACCCGGTGTTGCCGCCGATAACGAGAGGGCGCGCAGCTCATCGTCATGCACTTCATACCAGACGTAGCGTTGTTCTTCCTCTTGGCGTAGCCCGGCTTCAGAAGATGACAGTCACTAAGCAATCACGATCCGAAGATACGAGTGGTTCTACTGAATTTGAACCGCGAAGACGCCAAGAACGCTAAGAAAAACAAAAGCGCATCCTTTGCGCTGTTCGCCGCGCTCTTCGCAGCTTCGCGGTGAGATCATGGTTTTTTCAGTGAAGTCACGAGTGCTTCTCATCCAGTGACCGTCACCTCACGCGTGGACACGTTCGCACTTTTTCGCTTCTCTACTCGCACAGCCTGGGCGCTGGCGCTGGCCGTGTTCGCGCTGGTGGCCGGCTCGTGGCTGGCGCTCACGCCGCCCGGCCTGCTCGGCAAGGCGGACGCTATCGGCTAC
>JANWXR010000380.1 GCA_025057205.1 Anaerolineales bacterium
CGAGACGGCCATCATGGACCGGCACGACATCGTACCCCGGGCGGTGGAACGGGCCGGGGGCCGAGTGGAGGCTCTGGGCGCACCGGTTGACCCGGGCAACCTGTTGATGCTCGCCTATCTCGAGGAGGTGCCTATTCTCGGTGCGCCGGGTTGCGCCCGGAGCCGCAAGATGAACATCGTGGACTGGGTGCTCCCTCGCCTGCTTGCAGGCGACCGGCTGACCCGCCGCGACATCCTCACCCTCGGCCACGGCGGCCTGCTGGAAGACGTGCCCGAACGGCCCATGTCACGGAATAAGGCGGAATAACCGCTGAATCATCGGTGGCAATCGGCGGTCGGCAATCTGTGGTCGTCAACTGCCAGACTGCCAGGGTGCATTTCAGATTATTGGCCGCCCCTTCGACTACGGCCCACAAAAGCAGCGGGCCTCCGCTCAGGGTGCGGCCCGGCCAAAAAATAGAAATGCACCCGACTGCCAAAAAAGATTTGACATTCTCGATAAATTGTATACAGTATCTCTTGTAGCGTTGTTCCCGCGAAGACTCATGCTCCGGGTACTCTACTCAGTTCGACCTTTCAGGCAGGCCACACCGCTCTGTTCCGGGCCATCTGCCCGCACGGTCGGCACGTGCGCTCCGCCCAGCGCGAATCCCAGGTCCGTCTGCGAATAAAACTCCGGCGGCCGGCCCCGAGTGAAATCGAGGGGCGGCCGGCAGGAGTTTTGTTTTTTTGCGTTCTTTCGCATTCCGGGCATTCGCCCGGCAATCAACCCTATATAGAAGGAGGCAATCTATGAAAGTCACCATCACTGTCAACGGGGTCGCACACACCGACGAGGTGGAACCCCGGACCCTGCTCGTGCACTACCTGCGCGACGTGCTGGGCT
>JANWXR010000381.1 GCA_025057205.1 Anaerolineales bacterium
GGAAGAAGGCAAAGTTTTCCACCTTGACCGTGCCCGTAATCTCGATGCGCCCGCGGATGTAGCTGAACGGAGCAGGGAATTGAATGGAGACGTTGCCGGAGGGCAGACACTCCGCGCCGATGGGGTCGTACTCGGTGGGCGGCTGCGGCAGGTTGGCGGTGCGCACCCACTCGGCGGCCTCGGGCGGCAAGATCTGAAAAACACGTGTCTCGGTGAGTTCGGGTGGTGTGCAGGCGGTGGCGCGCTTGCCGGTCTCGCGGTTGATGGTGACGGCCTGCCAGACGTTATCGGGCGCGAGCGGCTCCGTGCCGCGCAGGAAGATTTCCTCGCGCGTCTCCGGGCAATACTCGGTGGGCAAGAGGCCGGAGGGCACGCAAACGCGCACGCTGACAATGCCCTCGGGCCGAGGCCAGCCCTGCGGCGCAAGCGTCCGTGTAGCGTAGGCCATCACCGCATGCCAGATGGGCGCCGCCCCGGTCAGGCCGGAGACGCCGTCCATCGGAGAGTTATCGGCATTGCCCACCCAGACGCCTACAGCCAGGTGCGGCGTGTAGCCCACCGTCCAGTTATCGCGGAAGTCGTTGGTCGTGCCGGTCTTGACGGCGGCCCGATGGCCGGGGAGCACCAGCGCGCTCTCCCGCCCGAAGGCCGCTGCGCGCGCCTCGTTATCAGAGAGCACGTCGTTCATCAGGTAAGCCAGTTCCGGGCTGAGGATCGGTTGGGTGCGCGCCTCGGAAGCCGCGTCGTACAACACCGCGCCGTCGCGGGCGATAATCTTGAGCACGCTTACCGGATTGAGCTGGCGATAGCCGGGTCGTTGCTCCTCGGCGGGCACGGGCACGCCGGCCATCACGCCCATATTGGCGAAGACGCTGTAGGCGTAGGT
>JANWXR010000382.1 GCA_025057205.1 Anaerolineales bacterium
GCCCGGATGTGGTCTGGTTCGGCGAGTTGCTGCCGCGCGCCGCGCTGGCCGCTGCCTACGAAGCCGCGCAGCAGTGCGACGTGTTCTTCTCCATCGGCACTAGCGGGCTGGTGGAGCCGGCGGCCTCCCTGCCCTTCGAGGCGCTGCGCGCCGGCGCGGTGGTAGTAGAAATTAACCCACAGGCGACGCCGCTCAGCGACCATGCCACCTACGTCCTGCGTGGGCCGAGCGGCGTAGTCCTGCCGGCGCTGCTCGCGGCGCTCTGAACTTTCGCAAACATTCCTCAGGCATGGTGTGCACGCAAGACGTCAGCCGCACCCGGAGCGGACGCTGAGCGAAGCGAAGCGGCAGTCGAAGGGGCGGCACCTTCCCTGACAACCTTTGCGTGCACACCGAGCATGGAACGGCGCCGAACAGGCGAGAGCCTGTGGTAGACTTTTCGCCGTGATTGCCCACGACGTTGACAACCTCCGCTACTACACCTTCCGCTCGTTCGATTGGCCTTGGCTCGTACACGGCATCTTTGCCCGGCACGGTGGAGTCAGCCCAAGCCCCTGGTCGTCGCTCAACATGAGCATCAGCGTGGGGGACAGTCGCGAGAATGTGCGCGCCAACCGCGAACGCGCCTTCCGCGCGCTGGGGCGCGACCCGCGCTCCGTGGCCGACACCTGGCAGGTTCACTCCGCAGACGTAGTCGTTGCCGAAGCACCGCGCGACCTGAGCGTGGATGCGCCCAAAGCCGATGCGCTCATCACCGACCGCCCTGACATCACCCTCTTTCAGCGCTTCGCCGACTGCGCGCCGATTTTGCTGGTGGACCCGAAGCGCCGCGCCGTGGGGATCGTCCACGCCGGCTGGCGCGGCACATTGAACCGAATCGTG
>JANWXR010000383.1:0-585 GCA_025057205.1 Anaerolineales bacterium
TTCAGCGGCCCCAGGGCGCGAATTTCCTTGACGAACGCATTGATTTCCTGCGCCAGCTTCACGCCCTCGGCGGCGCTGGCCCAGACCAGCTTGACGCGCTGCGGCTCAATGCCCATCCCACTGAGCGTCCGTCTCAGCAGCAGATAGCGGCGCAGGGCTTTGTAGTTCTGCTCAAGATAGTGACATTCGCCCGGATGACAGCCGGTGATGAGTACGCCGTCGGCCCCGCCGGCCAGCGCCTTCAGCACAAAGGTCGGGTCTAGCCTCCCAGAGCACATCAAGCGGATCAGGCGAATGTTGGGCGCGTATTTGACGCGAGCGGTGCCGGCCAGGTCTGCCGCGCGATAGCTGCACCAGTTGCAGGTGAAGCCGATGATGACCGGCTCGAACTGCTCGTTTTCAGCCATGTTTGCCTCCTACAGAATACGGAATACGAAATACGTATTGCGTATTGCGTATTGCGTATTACGTATTGCGTATCACACCGGCACAGCTTCGCGAACTTTTGCCGACTTGCGCCCATTACTGCCGATATTCAGCAACAACAGCCCTTCGATCTGCGACAGGATTTGTTCGTTGCTGAAG
>JANWXR010000383.1:605-882 GCA_025057205.1 Anaerolineales bacterium
CCACGCAGGTGCCGCAACCCTGACACAGCGCCGGGTTCACTTCGGATACCATCCGGTCTTCGTGGAACAGGATGGCGTTGAAGGGGCACAGGTTGTTGCAGATGCGACAGCCGGAGCAGCGAGTCATATCTATCGTGGCGCGCACCGGCTCCAGCGTAATCTCGCCCCGGTCTATATTGGCCAGCACGCGCGCCGCCGCCGCCGAGCCTTGCGCCACGCTGGCCGGGATGTCCTTGGGGCCGCTGACACAACCGGCGATGAACACGCCTTCGGTCAT
>JANWXR010000384.1 GCA_025057205.1 Anaerolineales bacterium
ACCCTGAGCGGACGCTGAGCGAAGCGAAGCGGTAGTCGAAGGGGCGGCACGTTCCCTGACAACCTTTGCATGCACACGGGCTCACAACCCGAGCGCGCGGCGCTGGCGGTCAATCAGCTTCAATGCTTTCTTGATGCGAGCGGCTCCGCTCGCGAGGCAGGGTTCACAACCCGAGCATGCGGCGCTGGCGGTCAATCAGCTTGAGCGCTCTCTTGATGCGAGCGGCGTTGTCCGGCCGGTTCGGCCAGGTGCTTGCGCCGGAGGGATGGGGCAGGGGGATGATCACGCGCCCGTCGCGCTCGATCTGCGTGCCGATCACGTCTTCGAGCGCGGGCAGCGGGTCAAAGAACAGCCCGATCGCCAGTTTGCCGATGGGGATGATCAGCCGGGGGTTGATCAGCTCGATCTCATGCTCCAGCCAAGGGCGGCAGAGCGCCTGCTCCTCGCGCGTCGGCAAGCGGTCGCCGTGCCCGGTGGGGCTTTTGCCGGGGTAGCAGCGCGTGACGGCGAGCATGGCCTGCGTCGCGCGGAACTCGGCCTCGTCGAAGCCGGCCTCGGCCAGCCATTGAAACAGCCGCCGCCCCGCATCCCCATTGAACGGTCGCTTGGCTTCCACCTCGGTCACGCCCGGCGCCTGCCCGATGGTCATCACTTTGGCGGTGTGCACGCCATGCACCACCGGGCCGGGCGTAATCCGGTAGCCCGCTTCCAGACATTTGCGGCAGGCGCGTAGTTGGGCGTGTAGCTCGGCCAGCGCCGCCGCGCGCTGCGAGTCGGTCATCGCTTCAATCGCGCGGCGTATTGCTTGCGGAACTTCGCCAGCTTGGGCGCGATGACCATCCGGCAATACGGCTGCTGGCCGTTGTTGCGGAAGTATTCCT
>JANWXR010000385.1 GCA_025057205.1 Anaerolineales bacterium
CCGCTGCCCTGACCCCTCCGCCAATCCATATCTGGCCTTCTCGGCCATGCTGCTGGCCGGCCTCGACGGCATCAAGAATCAGATTGACCCGGGTGAGCCGGCGGACTTCGACATTTACGAACACAAGAAAGGGTGCTTCAAGCAGGTGCCCGGCTCGCTGGCCGAATCGCTGGCTGCGCTTGAAGCCGACCATGAGTTTCTGCTAGAGGGCGGCGTCTTCACGCCCGATGTGCTGGAGACCTGGCTGGAGATGAAGCGCACCAAGGAGATTGACCCGATCCGCCTGCGCCCGCATCCTTACGAGTTCTACCTGTACTACGACGCCTAAGCCGCCGGCGTTTGCGGGTAGAATACACGAAGACTGAAGACTGATGACTAATGACGAAGTCTTCAGTCTTCAGTCTTCAGTCTTCAGTCTTCAGTCATTAGTCTTCAGTTATCAATCATCAACAAATGACCAATTGGCCGGCGGCGCTTGATCTTTTGCGCGAAGCCGGGGCACGCATGCTGCGCCTCGGGCCAGAAACATCGTTGCGCGAAGCGCTCCAGCTAATTGCCGACACGGCAACGAAGTTGATGGGCAGCGAGGCAGCGGCGGTAATCTACACCTATGATGCGGCGCGCGGGGCTTTCGA
Organism: Anaerolineales bacterium; assembly: GCA_025057205.1. Taxonomy (GTDB): domain Bacteria; phylum Chloroflexota; class Anaerolineae; order Anaerolineales; family UBA6663; genus JANWXR01. The sequence goes on from JANWXR010000385.1 coordinate 636, forward strand.
CCCGACCAGTCGCGTCTCCGCCGGTGAGCGTGTGCCTATCCTCGGCGATGTGCCGCGCCCGGACGGCGTCGGCGCGCTGGCCCTGCGCACGCGGCGGCGCGTCCTCTCTTACGAGAGTGGTCTGCCGTTTCATCCCCTCAAGCGCGAAGCCGGCATTCACACTTCCGCCTGTTACCCGCTCCTGGTCTCCGATCAGCCGGTGGGCGCGTTGTACGTGGACCTGCGCGAGGCGCGCACTTTC
>JANWXR010000386.1 GCA_025057205.1 Anaerolineales bacterium
GCACGTGATTCGACTGCGGCCCCGCGCCGGTCACGATCACATCGGCCTTTTGCTCCAGCGCCTCGGCGAGGCAATACTCCAGCCCGCGCACCTTGTTACCGCCGAAGCCGAAGCCGGTTAGGTCGTCGCGCTTGATGAAGAGACGCGGCCCACCGAGCGCCTTCGAAAGGCGTGGAGCTTCGACGAGCGGGGTGGGAAGGAGGGCGAGGGGGAAACGAGAGGGCATGAAGGTGAAGATTAGAGACGAGCTTGACGAATTCGGCGGGCGTGTCAGCGCGACGACAAGTCGGGCAGCTCCTCCGGTTCACTGCCGGAATGTGGGCAGGCAGAAGAACGCACCTCTTCCCAAAGCGCCGGTTTATTTTACCGGACTTCGGCGATTGCCACGTCAGGCACGGACTCGGTGTGTGCACGCAAAGGTTGTCAGGGAACGTGCCGCCCCTTCGACTGCCGCTTCGACTTCGCTCAGCATCCGCCCAGGGTGCGGCTGACATGTTTTGCGTGCACACGACTCGGTGAACTCGGGACTTGTGCGCCACAGAGCCACCGATCGAAGCGCGCGTCATGCTATCTGTTTCCCCTGTCACTCATTTATCTGTAGCTTTCCGCCTGAAGCGTGAACAATCGAGCGTACGTCCCGCCGCGCACGAGCAGCTCGCTATGCGTGCCGTGCTCGCTGATTTCCCCATCTTCCAGCACATAGATGTGGTCGGCCATGCGCACGGTGGAGAAGCGATGACTGATGAGCACAGCCATGCGATCTTCCGCCAGCGCGCGGAATTGCTCGAAGACGCGCAGCTCGTTCTCGGCGTCCAGTGCCGCCGTCGGCTCATCGAGCACGACCACCTCGCAGTCGCGCATGAAGGCGCGGG
>JANWXR010000387.1 GCA_025057205.1 Anaerolineales bacterium
GCCGGCGCCAGCCATTTCGCCTGAATGCGGAGCAGATCGGCGCCCGGATTCGGGTAACGAAGGTTTGCAAGAGTCATTGCCGATTTCGAATGCATCCCGGCGGCAAGCGTCTTTGAGCGATCATAGCAGATCGGAAAAGCTCGTCGGAGAGCAAAGTTCTTCCTCGATTCTGAACTGCAAAAATATTGTGATGGGCGTCAAACCGGAACCGGTATTCACCGGGCAAAGTTGGGGTCAAAGGCAGCGTTGGCTTGAGCACACAGAGAAATCTAAAACACTACTCCGTGACTCTGTGTCTCTGTGACGAACCCCAAGAGCATAGTCAGTCGCCGGCAGCAAGGTGACAGGGCCGTTGGCCACAGAGAATGCGGAGCGCGCAGCGCTCTTTCTTGGATTATTTCTCCGCGCACTCTGCGATCTCGGCGGTGAAATAATTTATGCTTAGCTGCTCGGCTAAAGCATCAGGGTCGCTCGCCGCTCGCCAGCCGCTTCTCAATCTCATCCAGCACAGGCAGGCAATCGGCGACCGAATCCACGACGTAGTGCGCGCCGGCCTGATACAACTTTTGATAAATGGGTGTCAAGCGCCGGCGGCGCGCTTCGGGCGAGAGCGCAGCGACTTCGGCCTCCGTCAGGCCAAGCTCGTTGCCGGTCAGCGCCACGCCCACCGTCCACATCCCGGCATTCAGCCCTTCCTCGATGTCCGGCACAGTGTCGCCGATTTTGACCATTGCCTCCATCGGATAGACGTTCAAACGCATCGCGTTCTGAAAGGCCATCCACGGGTAAGGGCGACCGGCAGGGACATCCGTCGAGCAAACCCAGGCATCGGGGGCGTAGCCGCGCCGCGCTGCCTCGGGGGCGAGCACTT
>JANWXR010000388.1:0-610 GCA_025057205.1 Anaerolineales bacterium
AAGCAGGGCAGCAAGCGCAAAGCGCACCGAGCGCGGTTCTTCATCGGGGCTGTGGTTCACCAGCGTGAACTGCCCGGCAACGGTGTGCGAATCCGGAACCCAGTAGTGGGCGGTGACGGCCAGCCCTTTGAGCGGTTCGAAGGTGACGCGCAGATAGTTGACGAAGAAGGCACGCACCGCCGGCGTGAACACGAAATCCGCCGGGTCGCTGACCGTGCGCCCGGCCTCGCTGAAGACGGGGAACAGGCGCAGCTCGCGGGCGCGTAAACCGAAGGTGGTGCGCAGCGCCAGGGCAGGCGGCTCGCCGCCGCTCAGGCTTAATTCCCAGATATGGTCATCGGTGTAGTCGGTAGGCGTCAGACGCGCATCGGCGGCCAGGCGCAAGGCCAGCGGGTCGTCCTGCGTGAGGAACCAGTCGCGCATGGAGCCTCTAATTGTAGCGCACACGTGTAGCGCACACGATGCGCTTTGCGCGGCGTGTGCACGCAAAATATGTCAGCCGCACCCTGACCCTTCGGCTCCGCTCCGCTGAGCGCGCTCAGGGGAGCGGCGGGCATCCGGCGATATCCGCGGCTCCTCCGCTCAGCGGCCGCTCCGGGTGCCCGCCGCG
>JANWXR010000388.1:620-870 GCA_025057205.1 Anaerolineales bacterium
GCGAGCGAAGCCCGCCGATGGGCGAAGGGGCGGCACGTTCCCTGACAACCTGTGCGTGCATCCTGCGCGGCCGTGTGCACGCAAAAGTTGTCAGGGAAAAATAAGCCTGGGGTAGGATTGGGTTGATAATCACCTAACCCACCCGAGGCTCACCATGACTATAACACCGACCTCATCGCCAGCCTAGCCCAGCAAGTTCCCCAGGTCTTCTAATGCCTCGGCGGCCTACAAGCCTGCGGCCTGCCTGCGC
>JANWXR010000389.1 GCA_025057205.1 Anaerolineales bacterium
TTGCGCCGGCCAGGCACGCCTAGAGCGGCTGCAGGATAACGTGCAAACCGTCCTGCTGGACTGGACGTCGGTGGCTATGCTGCAAACCGGCGCACCGGCAGAGAACACACTACTGGTCTGGGTCATGCAGGAGCAGTTTAACGTCTATGCCAATGACTGCTTCGTCGGCAGTGCAACGGACAAGACGTTCCGCGAGGGCATCTTCGGCCTGTTCCTGCGCGACCGCACCAACGGCGGTCTTTCGGTAAGCTATACGCGGCTGGAAGTAAGGGAAGTGGTGGGTAGAAAGTAGGAAGTGCGAAAGTTCGGCTCGTTCATCGTCCTAAGCTCCACTTTCCACTTTCTACTTTCTACTTTCTACTTTCTACGCTCTACTTCCAAACCGTTAATCTCAGGAGCCGAACGCCATGACCACTATCACCGGAATCACGACTCATCGCGTCAATCTGCGCGCGGGTGCAGGCACGACGTTCCCGATTCTAACCGTGCTCGTCCCGCGCACGCCGTTCACGGTGCTCCAGCAGCAGGGCGAGTGGCTCAAGGTCAGCGCAAACGGCCGGGAAGGCTTCCTGCATCGCGGCTTCGTTCAGCTGACGCCTGTGACCGCTCAGCCTACGCCCGCCTCACCCACGCCTGCCCAGCCGAGTCCACCTGCCGCGACCCCGCCTGCCCCCGCGCCGCGTGCCTCCCTCGGCGCCACGCTGGGCGACATACCACTTGCACCACCTGCCGACAAGCTGTTGCGCGTGGATCCCAAAGCGCCGCTGCTCAACCGGCTGGCCGCCCGCATCTGGAACCAATACGGCAACCTGCTCGAAGCGCTCTCCGCCCAACTACAAATCGAGCCGGCAGTGGCCGTGGCCGTCTTCG
>JANWXR010000038.1 GCA_025057205.1 Anaerolineales bacterium
GCGAATCAAGGGCGCGGGCCTGCGCCTGCGCATGGCCGACGGTCACGGTCTGATTACCTGCCGCATGTACCGGAGCTGGGACGAAGTGCGCGACGGCTTCGCCAAGAACCTGCTCGCCGGCCACGGCAACCGGCCCTTTCTTCTTCTACTTTCTACTCTCTTTCACTGGCTCGTTTTCGTCTTCCCCTGGGCCTGGCTCCTCGTCGCAGCGGTCGGCGGTTCTTCGTCGGCGGTCGTCTTCCCGCTCGCGCTCGTCAGCCTCGGCGTTGGCGTGCGCGCGCTCAGCGCCGCCGTCACCGGCCAGCGAGTCCGCGATGCGCTGTTCATGCCGGCCTCGGTCGCGCTGATGACGGTCATCGCCGCGCGATCTCTCCACTGGCACTTCACCGGCGGCCCGCGCTGGAAGGGACGGGTTTTCACTGCGGAGCCGCCGAGAGCGCAGAGCGTGGACTCCCACTCCGCGAACTCTTTGCGGTGAACGGCAGATGAGCTACGACACGGTCATCATCGGCGCGGGCGTGGGCGGGCTGAGCGCCGCCATCCGCCTGGCCGCTGCCGGGCAGCGCGTGCTCCTCCTCGAGCAGAACGCGCAGGTGGGTGGCAAGATGGGCGAGGTGACCGAGGCCGGCTTCCGCTGGGACACCGGGCCCTCGGTCATCACCATGCGCCACGTCTTCGAGGACCTGTTCCGCGCAGCGGGCCGTCGCCTCGAGGACTATCTCACCCTGCTCCCCGTCGAGCCGCTGACGCGCTACTTCTACCCGGACGGCGTGGTGCTGGATGCCACGCGCGACCTGCAGCGCATGGCCGAGCAAATCGAGCGGCTCGAGCCGCGTGACGTGGAGGGCTACCTGGCCTACCTGAGCTACGCGGCGCGGCTGCACCGAATCACCGGCCCGGCCTTCATCTACGGCGAGCCGGTCTCGCTGCGCACCTTCCGGCAAGTGCCGGTGTGGGATTGGATCCATGTGGATGGATGGCGCACGATGCATCAGGCCATTTGTAGCTTCGTCCGCTCGCCGCACCTGCGGCAACTGCTTGGGCGCTTCGCAACGTACGTCGGCGCCAGCCCCTACCTCGCGCCGGCGACGCTCAACGTCATCGCCCACGTCGAGCTGACGGGCGGCGTGTGGTATCCGCAGGGCGGCGTCTATGCCATCGCTCGCGCCCTGAGCCGGCTGGCATGTGAGCAAGGTGTTGAGATTCGGACGGGCGCGCGCGTGGAGCAGATCGCGGTACGTGGAGGGCGCGCAGCGGGCGTGATGGTGGCGGGAGACTTCATTCCTGCACGCTATGTCCTTTCCAATGTGGATGTCGCCAACACCTACGCAAAACTGCTGCCGGCGGGGGCTGTCCCGGCGCGCACCCTGCGCTTGCTGACCGAGGCCGAGCCGTCCGTCTCCGGTTTCATCCTCCTGCTCGGCGTGCGCGGTGAGCATCCGCAGCTCGCCCATCACAACATCTTCTTCTGCGCCGATTACGCCCGCGAGTTCGATGACCTCTTCCGGCGCGGCCTGCCGCCCGGCGACCCGACTGTGTACGTCGCCATCACCGGCAAGCGCGACCCCGCTCACGCGCTGCCGGGTTGCGAGAACTGGTTCGTCCTCGTCAACGCCCCGCCGCTCGGCCCTCGCTTTGACTGGGCACGGCGCGCGGGCGAGTACCGCGACCGCGTGCTGGCGACTCTGGCGCAGCGCGGCGTGGACATCCGCGGGCGAATTGTGGTGGAGAAGATGCTGACGCCGATAGACCTCGAGCGGCTGACCGGCGCGCGGCGCGGCGCGTTATACGGCGCGTCGTCCAACGACCGGCTGGCCGCCTTTCGCCGTCCGCCTAACCGATCGCGCGAGGTGCCCGGGCTGTACTTCGCCGGAGGCACCGTCCATCCGGGCGGCGGCGTGCCGATGGCGATGCTCTCCGGCGCGGCAGCGGCGCGCAGAATTCTTGCTTCTCGGTGAACGTTCAAGCGCTGCGTTGCTGACGTGTGCACGCAAAGGTTGTCAGTGGCAGCCGCATCCTGAGCGGAGCGGGCCGCTTTTGCCCGCGCAGTCGAAGGAGCGGCTAACATCTTTTGCGTGCACACTTGCTGACCACCGCTTTGCGTTCTGTGCCGCTTTGCGGTTCAATTCGCGCCGATGGCCTCCCCGACCCCCCGGCTGGACTGGTTCCCCCGCCTTTCCGCGCGCGACGACGCCCACCTCCTTGACCAATGGCGCGCGGCCAGGCCCACCTACCGGCGCGGCGACGAACTGAACGGCATGGCCTGGAAACACGATCGGCATACCCACATCATTTTTCCCCAGGCGACGCATGCCCAGTTCGAGCGCGCCGCCCACTTGCTCTGGCGCTACGACTTCTACCCGCCCGAATTGATGGAACACGTTAGCGACTTCAGCCGCGCCGGACGAACGCTGCGCGAGGGCGACCTGATCGTCCAGCGCATCCACGCCGTGCCCGGCCTGCTCGATGTATTGACCGCCGTGCGCGTCAGCGAAGTGATTGACGAGCCGCGCCGCAAGGGATTCGCCTACGTCACCACCCAGGCACACTTCAAAATCGGCGAGTGGTGGTGCTGGGTCGAGCGGCAGCTAGACGGCGTATTGACGGTGAATATCCGCTCAGTCTCGCGTCCCGGGCCACGCCTGCCGGGCTGGCAACGTGGCTTTGCGCGCCGGCTGCAACAGCGCGCCCATCGCGAGGGCTTGGCCCACTTCGCCGGTCTTAACCTGAGCACGGAGGTGGTATAATGGTGCTATGGCGTTCACCGTCAACGATTTCAGCGACCTGACGCGCCTGCTCACCAAACACCCCGAGTGGCGGATGGAGCTGCGCCGCCTGGTGCTGACCGACGACATCCTCGAACTACCGGCTATCGTCCGCGAGCTGGCCGAAGCCCAGCACCGCACCGAGCAGCGCGTTGAAGAGCTGGCCGAAGCCCAGCGCCGCACCGAGCAGCGCGTTGAAGAGCTGGCCGAAGCCCAGCGCCGCACCGAGCAGCGCGTTGAAGAACTGGCCGAAGCCCAGCGCCGCACCGAGCAGCGCGTTGAAGAATTGGCCGAAGCCCAGCGCCGCACCGAGCAGCGTGTTGATGCGCTCGCCGAGCGCGTCGAGGAGCTGGTCAAGGTTCAGCTGCGCACGGAAGAGACGCTCAGCGAAGTCATCAAACGCATGGACGCCTTTGCCGCATGGCAAAGCCGGGCCAACGACGACTTCGCCGTGCTCATTGGCGAGATGCTGGAGCGCCGCTACCGCGACCGGGCGCACGGCTATTTCAGCGCCGTCCTGCGCAAAATCCGCGTCCCCAGCTGGGAGGAAGTGGAAAAGCTGGCCGAGCCGCTCACCGAAGAGGAATTGCGCGAGCTATCGCAGACTGATGTGATTGTGCGCGGCCAGCCCAAACAAAACAGGGAACAGACCGTCTGGCTGGCGGTGGAGGTCTCACGGGTGGTGGACCGCGAGGATGTGGAGCGCGCTTGGCATCGGGCAGGGTTGCTGAGCAAGTGCGGTGTAATTGCCGTCTCAGGAGTCGCCGGGCACGCCCTTACGCATGGGGCCGAAGAGTGGATCCTTGACCGGCCCACTTTCGCCCTGCTCGACGGAAAAATCCGCGCCTGGGACGAGGCGCTGGCTACTGCTCTGAAACGCGCCGGCGCTAATCAGAACTAACTGGCGTTTGCGTGTACGCCACGCCGATACTCGCTACACTTACAGCACCTCTCACATAGAGGTCCTTATGTTCAACTATCCCCTCAACCTGTCGTTCAAAATCATTGCCCTCGCCCCGCAGGTGCGCGTCACTGACGCCGCCGGCAATCTGCTGCTCTACGTCCGGTAGAAGCTGCTGGCGTTCAAGGAGGACGTGAAGATCTTCGCCGACGAGCAACAGCAGAACCAGCTCTACCAAATCCGGGCCGACCGCATCATTGATTTCTCGGCGCAGTACAACATCACCGCCAGCGGCGGCGCGCCGGTTGGTGCCGTCAAGCGCCGGGGCATGCGTTCACTATGGAAGGCCACCTACGAACCAATGGTGCTAGTTCAATAGAAGTTACGCAGTTGCGCCCGCGCTTCCGTATATGTGGCGGTCATTATCCGCCCGAAGCCCGCCGGATATGGCGGCAACCCCCGCCAACTGCGCAAGTCCTAACATTCAATCTCGTTTGGCCTTCATCTCGGCGACGTTCAATGTGCTCCTGGATTTATTTCACTCTCTCCGCCCAGACGCCATGCCTCACCCGATGTCCATCGCCGAGTTCGCTCTCTAAAACTAGCACCAAAGGTTACGACATCAAGGACGCCGGTGGCGCCGATGTCGGCCTGATCCGTGAGGAAAACCCGTGGCTCAAGGTGCTCGATAGCCTCCTCAGCGAAATTCCCTTCCTGGGTATGTTCATCAACCCTGCTTATATCGTGGAACTACGCGGCCAGCCGGTGCTCTACCTCAAGAAGCAGCCAGCCGTCTTCGAGGGCAAGTTTACGCTTCATAAAACCGGCGAATTTGGCGAGACTGAGGAGCGCCTGCTGATACCGAGCATCATTATGATGTTGATGCTTGAACGCTCACGCGGCTAGCGCGCCCTTCAGCCAATGGTTGTTGGGCATTAAACGGCAACCATTGCCTCACTTGGCGACCGCCGCCTCATCCGCCTGGAGAAGATCGAGTTAGCCGACGTATAATCGGCGGATGCCGACCTTTTACGACGAAGCCCACGCCTGCTACTTCGCCAAACTCTTCGCCCCGCACGACGCAGTCCTTCAGCACATCTACGATAACATTCCCAGACGCGGCCTGCCGGCCATCACCATCCAGCCGGAGGAAGGCCGCTTTCTTCAATTTCTGGCGCGGGCCTGCGGCGCACGCCTGGCGGTGGAGATTGGAACACTGGGTGGCTATAGCAGTGTGTGGATCGCGCGGGGCCTGCTGCCGAACGGCAAGCTGATCACGTTAGAGAAAGAGCCACACCATGCCGAGGTAGCGAGAGAACACTTCGCGTTGGCCGGTCTGAGCGACTGTATCGAACTCCGGCTGGGCAATGCGCACAAGCTGCTGCCCGCGCTGTCCGCCGAAGGCCCATTTGACTTCTGCTTCATTGACGCCGAGAAGAGCGGCTACGATGCCTATCTCGACTGGGCGTTGGCAAACGTGCGGCCGGGGGGCGTCATCGCCGCGCACAACGCCTTCCGACATGGCGCCGTCGTTGACCCCAAGAACGAAGAGCCGGAAACGCTGGCCATGCGCGCCTTTATCCGGCGCTGGGCCGGCGAACCCCGCTTGCTTGGCACTCTCTTTCCTGCCGGCGATGGGACTCTCATCGGGATTGTAGAAGAGGGTGAGTGCACCGAAAAAACTCACCACGAGGAACACGGAGGCCGCAGAGTTCTTCCTTGATTATTTCTCCACGTGCTCTGCGACTCGGCGGTGAAACATCCTTTTTGCGGTGGACTCAGAGACTGGACTCTATCCATTGGAGGGGACAGGGTAAGCTAGGGCGATTCTCCATCAAGAGGAACGCCCATGCCGACCCTGCCCGGCAACTATCTTAGCGTGCTTTTCCTGCAACGCTCGTTCCAAGACCGGCCGATAAAACTCCCACACGTCCACACGCAGGTTCTTCAGCCAGCGCCGAATGGTCGTCACCCGCGACTCTGCTTTGGCGTCGCCGTTCCCTGAGCAGCAGTACTGTTTTCTTATGTGTAAGGGAATCAGAAGACTGGAGACTAAAGACTAAAGACTAAAGACTAAAGACTGAAGATTGAAGACTGAAGACTATAGCGTGACACTCAACTCCATCTCCGATCTCCAATCTCTCATTGCCCGCTCGGAGCGCATCCTGCCACGCGGCCACGGCACCAAGCCTGCGCTCTCCACTGCGCCCGAAGGCGCGACTCTCGTGGAAATGTCCGGCCTCAGCGGCGTAGTGGAGTACGACCCCGGCGAGTTCACCTTCACCGCGCTGGCCGGCACGCCGCTGGCCGATGTCCAGACGCTGCTGGCCGAACATGGCCAGTATCTGCCGTTCGATCCGCCGCTGGTGCAGCGCGGCGCGACGCTGGGCGGCACGGTAGCTGCCGGCCTGAGCGGGCCGGGGCGCTATCGCTATGGCGGCGTGCGCGATTTCATCCTCGGTGTGAAGTGGATCAACGGCAAAGGTGAGCTGGTGCGCGGCGGCGGCAAGGTCGTCAAGAACGCCGCCGGCTTCGACTTCCCCAAGCTCTTCGTCGGCAGTTTGGGGCAGCTGGGCGTTCTGGTCGAGCTTACGTTCAAAGTCTTTCCCAGGCCGCAGGCCTTCGCCACGCTGCGGCGCGAGTTTCCCCGCCTGAGTGAAGCGCTTGATGCCGTATACAAACTCTACGGCTCACAGCTTGACCTCGAAGCGCTGGACTTTCGCCCCGATGCGCGCAGCGTGAGCGTGTACGTGCGGCTCGGCGGCCTGCGCGAAGCCCTGCCGGCGCGCCTTGACCGGCTGGCACAACTGCTTGGCGGCGGCGAAGTCCTCGAAGGCGGCAACGACTTCCTGCTCTGGCAGAACGCGCGCGAGTTCGAGTGGTTGCCGCCGGAGGCCGCGCTGGTGAAGGTCCCGCTCACCCCGGCCCGCATCCCGGCGCTGGAGGCCGAGCTGGAGAAGACGGCGGCGCTGCGCCGCTACAGCGCCGGCGGGCAGGTGGTTTGGATTGCCTGGCCGGAGCCTCTCGCTAAATTGCACGACCTGTTGCTTGCGCAGGCCCTCTCCGGCCTGGTCATCTTCGGCCCACCCGGCCGGCCCCTCCTCGGCGCGCCGCGCTCCGACCATGAATTCGCGCGCCGGGTCAGGCAGGCGCTGGATCCGTATGGCCGTTTCATCGAGATCGGAGAGTAGAGATTGGAGAGTGGAGAGCAGAGATTGCGGACTTAATCTCCAATCTCCAATATTCTTTGTATGCAACACACCATCCCCGTCCACCAACTCGGCGCTGAAGGTAAGGTGATGGCGCACGCCATCGAAGCGTGTGTCCACTGCGGCTTCTGCCTGGCCGCATGCCCGACCTACGCCGTGCTGGGCGAGGAGATGGACTCGCCGCGCGGGCGCATCTTCCTGATGAAGTCCGCGCTCGAGGGTTCGCTCACCGTCGAAGAAACCTTGCCGTACATTGACCGCTGCCTCGGCTGCCTGGCCTGTGTACCTGCGTGTCCCTCCGGTGTGCCTTACGGCGAGCTGCTGCCGCTCTACCGCGCCCACGCCGCTCCGCATCGGCGGCGCAGCCTGGTGGAAACAGCAGCGCACACGCTGGTTCACGAAACCTTGCCGTACCCGGACCGCTTCCGCCTGGCCGCGCTTACGGGCAGGATGGGCAAACCGGTACAGGGCGCGTTGCCCGGCCCGTTCCAGGCGATGCTCAACTTGTTGCCGGATGAGTTGCCTTCTGCGCAGCCTCTGCCCTCACTGTATCCCGCCGAGGGCCGACGGCGTGCGCGCGTGGCGCTGCTGGCCGGCTGTGTGCAGCAGGCCCTCGCGCCCGAGATCAATTGGGCCACGCTGCGCGTGCTGGCAAAGAACGGCGTGGAGGTCCTGATTCCGAAAGGACAGGGCTGCTGTGGCTCGCTTAGCTTGCACGCGGGCGAGCTGGAGCGCGCGCGCACACTGGCCCGCCGGAACCTGCGCGCCTTCCCGAGAGACGTGGACGCCGTGTTGACCAACGCCGCCGGCTGTGGTTCGGGGATGAAGGAATACGGCGTGCTATTCGCCGGCCAACCGGAGGCGGCGGAAGCCGGTGCGTTCGCCGGGCGGGTGAGGGATGTGAGCGAGTTTCTTTCAGAACTGGGGCTGGCGCCGCCGCCCGCGCTGCGCGAGCCGCTGGTTGCGGCTTATCACGACGCCTGCCACCTGGCGCACGCGCAGAGCATCAGCGCCGCGCCGCGCCAGTTGCTGCGCAGCATCCCCAACCTCACACTTGTGGAAATCCCCGAAGGCGAGATGTGCTGCGGCTCGGCGGGAACGTATAACTTGGAGCAGCCTGAGCTGGCGAACATCTTTGGCCGGCGTAAAGCGGCGAACATCCTCGGCACAGGTGCGCAGGCCGTCGTCGCCGGCAACATCGGCTGTTTGATACAAATCCGTACCCACCTGCAAAAACTCGGCCGGCCGAGGCCGGTCTACCACACGCTGGAGTTATTGGATCGGGCCTATAAGGACGGGGGACAGGGGGCAGGGGGCGGGTGACGCTGGCCGTCTGTCTTTTCGCCCCCCAACTTACCAATCCTCGCCCCAGCCGCGCTCCTCAGCCGCCGTGAACAGGTCGGTTGCCGAAATCATGCCGATGATGACGCCGTTCTCATCTGCCACCGGCAGGTGATGAAAGTTGTGCTCGTACATCGTCACCGAGCATTGCACCAGCGTCCAGTCAGGCCGCGCGGTGATGACGGGGGCGCTCATAATTTCGCGCACCCTGGTCTCCTTGGGATTGCGCCCGGCGCCGATGATTTTGTAATGGATGTCGGTACTGGTGACGATGCCGTAATAGGGGCGTCCCTCGTGCTCCTCGGTAAGGTCTACCACCACGCTGTGGATGCCGCGTCGGCGCATCAGCGTCAGCGCATAAGAGACCGTGCTGTCCGGGTCCACCACCACGACCGGGCTTTTCATCCAGTCCCGCACTTTGTTGCTCACGGTTTCCTCCTCGGGTTAGGGCAAGTTTAGGCGCATGATAAACGAATTTCGACCGTCTCCAAACCCCACTTTCGAGCAGTTGCCTTGCCGGGCCGCAGGGAGCGGGCCGTGCTCGGTTGAAAATTAGCTAATCCTCATCTTTCCTCTACCTTCGGGGAGGCCGCTGGCGTGGCTCCGCGTGGTATAGTTTCTATACTCCAAGGAGCCGCGATGTTTTCTTCTGCCGCCGAAGTCAAGGATGCGTTAGGTAAGCAGCAGTACATTGCTACAGACGAAATCGCCACGGTTATCTTCCTGGCCGAGAAGCTGGGGAAGCCGGTGCTGGCCGAGGGGCCGGCGGGCGTGGGCAAGACCGAGCTGGCCAAGGCCTGGGCTGCTGCGACGGGCCGCCCGCTCATCCGCCTGCAATGCTACGAGGGCCTCGATGAGACCAAGGCGCTGTACGAGTGGGAATACTCTAAGCAGATGCTCTACACGCAGCTGCTGCGCGACAAGCTGAGCCAGCTGCTGATGGACGCCCAGACCCTGACCGAGGCCGCCGACCGGCTGGCCGCCGAGGACAACGTCTTCTTCTCCGAACGTTTTCTGCTGCCCCGCCCGCTGCTGCAGGCCATCATGGCCGATAAGCCGGTGACGCTGCTGATTGACGAGATTGACCGCGCCGACGCTGAGTTCGAAGCCTTCCTGCTCGAAGTGCTCTCCGACTTTCAGGTATCGGTGCCGGAGCTGGGCACCATCAATGCCAAACATCAGCCGCTTGTCCTGCTGACCTCCAACAACACGCGCGAGCTGTCCGAAGCCCTCAAACGTCGCTGTGTCTATCTGTACATCGGCTATCCGTCGCTGGAGGCCGAGTTGAACGTGGTGCGCCTGAAGGTGCCCGAGCTCGCGCCGAACCTGGCGCGCCAGGCGGTGGAGCTGGTGCAGCGCCTGCGCCAGCTCGACCTGAAGAAGTCGCCCTCGGTCAGCGAGACGCTGGACTGGGCGCGTGCGCTGGTGCTGCTCAACGCCCGCCAGCTCGACGCGCACACGCTGGACACCACGCTCTCCATCCTGCTCAAGCACGAAGCTGACCTGCAACGCGCCCGGCGCGGCATAGCCTACCGCGAAGACACGGGTCACGAGCGCGGCGCTCATGAGCGCGGCGACCCAATGCAAGGCATGCGCCGCCTGCGCGGGCGCGAGGGCCGCTGGTCGCAAGATGATTAGTCTGGTAGTCGAGTAGTCTTGTGGTCAAGTAGTCTTGTGGGTGAGTGGTCTGTTGCTCGGCGCCTAATTGCGTGACCCTTCGACTAACCGACTACCTGACTATCGGACTACCCGACTACTTGACAAAGCTATGGACGACCGCATCGTTCAATTCATCGCCGGCCTGAGGGCCTCCGGCGTGCGCGTTTCCCTGGCTGAGAGTCAGGATGCCTTCCGCGCCACCGAAATCATCGGCGTGCTTGACCGTGAGCCGTTCAAGAACGCTCTGCGCGCCACGCTCATCAAGGAGCATAAGGATGAGCCGATCTTCGAGAAGCTCTTCCCGCTGTACTTCGGTGCCGGCGGGCCGCCGCTCATCCCGCCAGAGCAAGCCCTCACTCCCGACCAGCGCAAGATGCTCGAGGCCGCAATGCGTGCTTTGGCCGGCGACCTCAACCGGCTGTTGCAGATGCTGGCCTCCGGCCAGGGGCCGACGCGCGAGGAGATGGAGCGCTGGGCACAACAGGCGGGCGCGCGGTGGGCCAACCGCCCCGAGCACCAGCAGCGCCTGACGCGCGAGATGCTCCGGCAGATGGGCCTGGGAGACCTGCTCGAACAGATCGAGAAGCTGCTGGAAAAGCTGGCGCAGCTGGGGATGACAGCGGAGGGCCAGCAGGCCTTGCGCGAGATGCTGCAGGCCAACCTGAACGCGCTACAGGAGCAGGCCAGCCGTTTCGCCGGGCAGACCATCGCCCGCCGGCTGGCCGAGCAACCACCGCAGCAGTTCGACGAGCGCGAGCTGATGGAGACGCCCTTCGCCGAGCTGACCGAGAGCGAGGCGCGCGAGCTGCGCCGGCTGGTGGCGCGGCTGGCCGCCAAGCTGCGCTCGCGCGCCGCCCTGCGCCAGAAGAAAGGCGACGGCAAGACCCTCGATGTGAAAGCCACCCTGCGCGCCAACCTGCGCACCGCCACCGTCCCCTTCGATTTGCACTTCAAAAAGCGCCGCCTCAAGCCCAAGTTCTTACTGCTGTGCGACGTGTCCGAGTCCATGCACACCGTCATTGACTTCATGCTGCGGCTGATGTACGAATTGCAAGACCACGTGGCCAAAGCGCGCTCCTTCGGATTTTACGACCATCTGGAGGAGCTGAGCGACGAGTTTATCCAGCACCGGCCTGACGAGGCCATCCCCAACATCCGGCGGCGCTTCCCCCACCGGCCATACTCCACCGACCTGGGCGGCTGCCTGCAACGCTTCTTCGACGAGCATCTGGACGCGGTGGACCGGCGCACCACCGTCATCGTCCTCGGTGATGCACGCAACAACCTGTTCGACCCGCGCCTGGATTTGTTTGACCGGCTCAGACGGCGCGCGCGCCGCGTGGTGTGGTTCAACCCCGAGCCGCGCTACGAGTGGGGCACGGGCGACAGCGACATCTACAAATATGCGCCGTTTTGTGATGCCGTGCATCAGGTGAACAACCTGGCCGAGCTGGCCGAGGCCGTAGACCGTCTATTTACCATACGCTGACCTCGCCTGCCTTTCCCTTTCCTTACACCGGCTACTCTGCGTATATGGCTGTTGCGCGATGTGCGCTTGGTCGGGCGCTCAACGTTGTCCCATCTCAGTCCAACAATTGTCATATTGCGACCGGTGCGAAAGTTGGCGGATAATGTTGGCAGGCAAGGTGAGCGATGAGACCTCTGCGGTCTGTGATTGCCGGTTTGCTGTTAGCTGCGCTGAGCCTGGCGATGAGTGGGCCGGCCCGCGCTGGTGAGCCGACGCCTGTTCCTGAGCTGCCCGCTCGCGCCGCCGCGTTCGAGGCGCTGGCCGCGCAACTGGCCGGGGGCGGCGCGCTGCCGGTGATCGTGCAGCTGCGTGTACCGTTCGAGCCGGAAGGGGTTTTGCCGGACGCGGTCGCCGTCGTCGACCAGCGCGCCGGGATTGCCCGGGTGCAGGACGCGGTCGCGCGCGCGCTGGTGGGCAGAAACGCTTCGCACCTGCGCCGGTTTCGCTACCTCCCGTTCCTGGCCGTGCGCGTGGATGCAACGGCGCTCGAGGCCCTGCGCCGCTCGCCGTGGGTGGAGAGCGTGGCGGAAGATGTGCCGGAACCGGTTGCCCTAAGGGAGAGCGTGGCCCTCATCGGCGCGGCGACGCCGGTCACCGGCGCGTGGGCGCAGGGCTTCACCGGCGCAGGCCAGACCATCGCCATTCTCGATACCGGCGTGGACAGCGCGCATCCGTTCCTTGCAGGCAAAGTGGTAGCCGAAGCATGCTTCTCGAACGGGCCAGGTTTTGACGAGTCCGTCTGCCCCAACGGGGCCGCCGTGATGATCGGCCCGGGGGCGGCTCGTCCCTGCAATGTGGGTGCACCCGATCCGTTGCAACAGTGCGACCACGGCACGCACGTCGCCGGTATTGCGGCAGGTAAGTCCTATGCCGGCCAGCCGGGCGGACCGTTCTCTGGCGTTGCCCCTGAGGCGAAAATCATTGCAGTGCAGGTCTTTACGCGCGGCTCTTTCTCTTTCTGCGGCGCATCCGTTCCGTGTTACGCCACCTATCCTAGCGATCAAGTGGCTGCGCTGGACTATCTTTATGGTTTGCGTAATGCTTACAACATCGCTGCCGTCAATCTGAGTCTGGGCGGCGGGCGTTTCTACACGCAGGCCGAGTGCGACGCTGCGCAGAGCGCAACTGGGCGCAAAGCGGCGATTGACTTGCTGCGTTCAGTCGGCATTGCCACTGTGGCGGCCTCGGGTAACGATAGCTACGTTGACTCGATGAACGCGCCGGCCTGCATCTCCAGTGCCATTAGCGTCGGCTCAACGGGCGATGGGAGTGGTGGGGCTACTGCCGATGTTGTCTCCTCTTTCACCAATAGTGCGCCATTCCTCAGCTTGCTCGCGCCGGGCCAGTGGATCAACTCTTCCGTGCCCGGCGGTGGCTTCGCCAACTATCAAGGTACTTCGATGGCGACACCGCACGTGGCGGGCGCCTGGGCCGTGCTGAAGCAAGCGAAGCCGGCGGCGACGGTTAGCGAAGTTCTCAACGTCCTAAAGGCCACCGGCCGGCCCATCACCGATACCCGCTCCGGCGCAGGTAATCGCGTGACCCCGCGGCTGCAACTCGATGCAGCGCTGCGAACTTTCCTGCCAATCTTTGTTGAAGGTCCCGACTACGACTTCGCCAGCGTCGTAGTGGACCTTCCGGTAGTAAGAACGGTGACTCTGCAAAATCGGCTGGGCATCCCTATCACCATTCAGTCGGTGGCAGTTACAGGCCAGGGCTTTGCCCATTCGGGCGGCTCGTGTATGCCGGGCCTTCTGGGGGCAGGCCAGTCCTGCCAGGTGGCAGTCAGGTTTGTGCCGCCCAGCACCGGCAGCTTTGCCGGCATCTTGACTCTGACCTACGTGCCGGCGGGAAGCACGACAACTCTCTCGCTCAGCCTGAATATGACGGGGCGCGGGCAGCCGCTGTGTCCGGGCAACCTGCTGAGCAACGCGAGCTTCGAGCGCCCGACCGTCGCCTGGACGCAAAGCGACTCGGTCGGCGGGGCGGCGCTGCCCGTCATTTGTGTAGGCGGCAACTGTCGCGCGAGCGGGGCGGGGCCGGCTGGCCCGGCGGATGGTCAGGGCTGGGCCTGGTTCGGCGGCTACACCGGCGCCGCGCCGCCTACTATCACGCAGACGCTTACGCAGACCGTCGTCATCCCGTCAGGCACGGCTTCGCTGCAATTCAACTTTCGCATCAGCCGCGCGGACGCGGGCACAGGCGCCAACGACCGCCTGGCGGTGCTGATGGATGGCGCGCCGCTATTCTCGGCCGGTGCCAACGAACGGGCCGACTATGCAACATACCGTCTCGTCCGTCTCGACCTCAACGCTTTTGCCAACGGCGCGGCGCACACTCTGACGTTCTCCGCCACGACTTCCACCGCTGCAATCGTCAACTTCAACGTGGACGAAGTGGCCATTTGCTCGCCGGCGTACTATCCGGTGTACTTGCCGATGGTGAGACGGTAGGGTATAGAAACGTAAGGAGCGACTTTCGGCGCTCAGATGATGCGCCTGCCCTCGGCCCAATGGTATAATCGCTTTGCTCAGCTGATAAACGAACGTGCAGTAGGAGAAGCGACGATGTCTGGTCACTCGAAATGGGCCACCATAAAACGCGCCAAGAGCGTAGCTGATGCAAGGCGCGGTGCGATGTTCACACGGCTGACGCGCGAAATCATGATCGCTGCACGCGAGGGCGGCGGCAACCCGGACACCAACTTCAAACTCCGACTGGCGGTGGAGAAAGCCAAGGCGAACTCGATGCCCAAGGAGAACATCGAGCGCGCCATCAAACGCGCCCTCGGCGAGGACAAGGACGCTGCAGCATTGGAGACGGCCATGTACGAAGCATATGGCCCGCACGGCTCCGGCCTACTCATTCAGGTGGTGACGGACAACCGCAACCGCACCGTCTCCGAATTGCGCCGGGTGGTGACGCGCGCCAACGGCAACCTGGCCGAAGGCGGCGCGGTCTCGTGGCAGTTCACACGTAAAGCATATATCGCCATCCCCAGACAGGGCGCCGATTTCGATAAAATCTTTGAGATCGCTGTGGACGCCGGCGCCGATGACGTGGTACAAAGCGATGACGTCATCGAGATCTATGCGCCCGCCGAAGCCTTCGGCGCGGTCGTGCATGCGTTGGAGAAGGCCGGCATCAAGCCGTCCGAGTCCGAGCTGCGCATGGAGCCAAATCAAAAG
>JANWXR010000390.1 GCA_025057205.1 Anaerolineales bacterium
CGTGGACGGAGAATGAGGACTTCGATGCGGCCGGGCGCGCGGTTTTGGAAAGGCTAGGCCGGCTCGGCGGCTATCAGCTCTATCTGCTCAAACCGCTCTCCGCCGAGGAGCAAGCGCAGACGCCGGGCGCGGCCTATGCGGTCTTCCAGCAGATCTCCGTTTACGGCTCGGCGGAGAATGCGCCGCGCGGCCTCGACGCCATGATCGGCCTATCGGGCGTAACCGAAGCGGCGCAACCGCCCGCCGTCGGCGACCGCGCGCGCCTATGGAGCACGCTGCTCACCCGCCGCGAAACGAACGACACCATCGCCATCACCGAGGTCAACTTCGTGGTCGGTCGCTACGTGGCGACGATGCAGGTGCAGACCGCGCCCCTGCCCGCCGACGCAGACCAGGCTGCCGTCCTAAGCGCCAATCAGCAACGCGCCGTCGCCTGGGCGCAGGCATTGGCGGAGAAGTTGCAGACGGTTCGGCCATAGCGGGAGCCATATTTCGTATTGCGTATTGCGTATTGCGTATTGCGTGTTGCGTGTTGCATAGTGCGTATGCCGTTGCCCAAAGTAACGGAACACGCGCTGCGCGATGCGATGAAATGAAGTGCGTGACGTCTTCATCTCAGGCGTAGGCCTGATACCTGCCGGCGAACACTGGGGCAACTCCCTGCGCGAGCTGGCTCACCATGCCATCGAAGCGGCTCAGAAAGATGCGGCGGCGGACGGCGGAGCCGTTCCCCATCCGGAAGCGCTTTTCGTGGCGAACATGCTGGCCGGGACGTTGAGCCATCAGGAGCATCTCGGCGCGCTGGTGGCGGACTTCTCCGGGCTGCGCGGCATCGAGGCCGTGACGGTCGAGGCGGCGGGGGCTTCGG
>JANWXR010000391.1 GCA_025057205.1 Anaerolineales bacterium
GACCTGCTGGTGGCCTTGGGCAGCCAGAACGGCGTCATTGCCTATATGATCGTCGCTAACATTGTGATTTTTCTTCTAGGCATCTTCCTGGAGTTCACCGAGATTTCATTCATCGCTATGCCGCTGCTGGTGCCGGCAGCGATGGCGTTGGGCATCCCACTGGTCTGGTTTGGCGTGGTTATGGCCATCAATCTCCAGACGGCCTTCGTCTCACCACCGGTGGGCTTCTCACTTTTCTACTTGCAAACGGTGGCTCCGAAAGAGATCAGCACCCTGGATATTCACCGGAGCGCCCTGCCGTTCATGGGGCTACAGCTGTTGGTGCTCATCCTGGTCATTGCCTTCCCGGAGACGGTGACCTGGCTGGTACAGGTATTCAATCAGATTCGCTAGCACCGGCGAGAAAGAAAAGAAACGGACGGAAGCTCTTTCGCTTCCGTCCGTTTTTCCTTCTGAATGGATCGGTGAGTCCACTGCAAAAAGGATGTTTCACCGCTGAGATCGCAGAGCACGTGGAGTAATAATCTTGAAGAACTCTGCGGTCCTTGCGCTCTCTGCGGTGAGTTTTTTCAGTGTACTCATCGGTGCAACCTTATGGATTCAGCTTGGACGTCAGGAAGCGTGCCATACCGCCTTCATTGATGTTGTGCCAGGCAATGATGCGGTCGCGGAACGCTTTCCACTGTTCGAAAATGGCTTTGAAGTCGGGGTCTTTGGCGGAGAACTCATCGTAAAGCTCAAAGGCTGCTTTCTCCGCTGCTTCCATGATCTCGCTGCTATATGGGCGCAGTTTGGTGCCGCCCTCAATGAGGCGCTGCAGCGCTTCGTTGTTGCGCGCATCGTAACGGGCCATCATGATGACGTTG
>JANWXR010000392.1 GCA_025057205.1 Anaerolineales bacterium
CCAGCACCTCGCCGCCGGTCAGGTTGATCCATATTGCACGCACGATGCCGACCACGTCCACGCCGGGGTTGGTGTAGAACGTGGCGTCCTCGGTGGCAATGACGGCCTGTTGCAGGTGCAGCGGGATTTCGCTCAGCGGCAGCGTGGTGTGTTTGGTTGTGCCCGCCGGGTCGGCAATCTCGTACAGAAGGCGGCCATCGCGCGCCAAGATTTTGGTGGAGGCCGGGGCCAAGTTCTGCGTCAGCCGTTCGAGCGAGGGCAGGTCAACGACGAGGTAATGCCAAGCGGCCAGCAGGGCAAGGAAGAAGGAGAAAGGAAGAACGAAGAGGGCGAGCCGGCGGCGGGACATAGTTTGATTCTACGCAGTTGCTCAGGCGAGAACCTCAAACCGTTGAGGAAAATCCACAGATTTCGCAGATGGTCACAGATTTTCTCTGTGAAAATCTGCGGACAAAACAGGAAAGCCAAACTGTTACGATTCTACAGTCTGCTCAATGTGATGTTCAGCGCGCACCTCCAAACGCGCCGACCGGCCCGAATGTTCCCGGTATAATCCCCACGATGGAGGCTCTGATCAACGGCGCGCGCGCCCTGCTCAACCTGGAACTGACCCCGGCGCAGGTGAGCGCGTTTCAGCTCTACAGCAATGAGTTGCTTGCCTGGAACGAGAAGTTCAACCTTACCGCCATCACCCGCCCGCAGGACATTCAAATCAAACACTTCCTCGACTCGCTGACGGTGCTAAAGGCGATGGGAGATGGCGGGCGGCGAACGGCGGAAGACGCCGCCCCGCTCAGGGTGATTGACGTAGGCACGGGCGCGGGCTTCCCCGGCCTGCCGCTCAAAATCGTCTGCCCGCAGATTC
>JANWXR010000393.1 GCA_025057205.1 Anaerolineales bacterium
GGGCTTCGTCTTCGCCCACATCGCCGATGAGGGCTTTATCCAGTCCTCCGCTGCGAAGCTGCTGCGCTATCGCAAACTCATCGGCGCCGAGCGCGTGCAGGTGTGGGCCGACATCAAGAAGAAGCACGCGGCACACGCTATCACGGCGGACGTGAGCCTGGGCGCGACGGCGGAGGCTGCCGAGTTCATGCGCGCCGATGCCGTCATCGTCACCGGCAGCGTCACCGGCGCCCCGCCCCAAATTGCCGACGTGCGCGAGGCGAAGTCCCACTGCCGCCTGCCGGTCATGCTCGGCTCAGGCGTAGACGTGAACAACCTGGCGACGTTCTATCCCGAAGCCGACGGCTTCATCGTCGGTTCGCACTTCAAGGTGGACGGGCACTGGGCCAATCCCGTAGACGCGCGACGCGTGGAGGCCTTCATGGCGCGGGTGCGTGAGTTGCGCAGGAATGATTGAAGACTGGAGATTGGAGATTGGAGATTGGAGATTGAACGATGACACGTTCAACCAAGACGACGGTGATGAGGGTGCTGGCGATTGTGCTGATTGCGCTGGGGCTGTTGGTGCTGGTCAACGTTGCACCGGCCAAACCTTCTCGTCTCGGCAGCAATCCTCACAGGGATACTGATGCCGCATGCGCTTCTGCAATCCGACCCGGCTAGAGCAAAAGAAATTGAAACGCAAGGGCGCAGGGGTGCAAGGGCGCAAAGATGTCGGATTGTCGCATGCGCTTCTGCAATCCGACCCGGCTAGAGCAAAAGAAATTGAAACGCAAGGGCGCAGGGGTGCAAGGGCGCTGGGTTTCTTCATGCGCCTCTGCCTCTTTGCGCCCGTGTGTCAACAACAGCGGAGAGGGTGAGATTC
>JANWXR010000394.1 GCA_025057205.1 Anaerolineales bacterium
TTGGAATACATCGTCATAGATGGCGGCTCGACCGATGGCAGCGTCGAGATCATTCGGCGCTACGCCGACCGGCTGGCGTATTGGGTCAGCGAACCGGATCGTGGTCAGGCGCATGCCCTCAATAAGGGCTTTGAACGCGCGACCGGCGAGGTGCTGACTTGGCTAAACAGCGACGACCTCCTGTGGCCGGGTGCGCTTGCGCTGGTGGGCGAAATCTTTGCGCGCTGGCCGGAGATTATGTGGATAAGCGGCATCGGTACAAACCTGAATGCTGCCGGGCAGGTCATAGAAGTGCGCCTTCCGACAGGCTATTTTCGTAGCCTGATCCGCGCCGGCTGGTACCATGGCCGGGGGCTGGGCTTCATTCGGCAGGAAGGCACGTTTTGGCGGCGTGCCCTCTGGGAGCGGGCAGGCAGACGCCTAGATGAAACGCGCTACTGGACGATGGACTACGAATTGTGGCGTGTTTTTGCCGTACATGCCGATCTGGTGAGCGTAGCCTCGATTTTAGGCGCTTATCGCTATCAGCCCAACCAGAAGACGGCGACTGTTGATCGCTACTATCGGGAAGCGAAGGTGGGCTTGCCGCATTGCATTCGCCTCGTTACTTTGCCGTTGCGATTGCTCTTCATACTCTTGACTTGGCCGCTGGCAGCGCGTGTAGTCTATGACCATCGGACGAAGCAGTGGCAGTTTCATCCCGGACCGTTCTTTCGACCGGGCTTGGCGCCATGAGCTTGCCGATCCGGAGCATAGCGCTTGCTACTTTACTCCATAGGTTTGGCTACCCAACATGGCTGCTCAGAGAGTACATAGCCCGCGCCTCAACCTGCTCGGCGTCCATGTCACCGTTTTCGATCA
>JANWXR010000395.1 GCA_025057205.1 Anaerolineales bacterium
TTTCAGAAACTGAAGCGTTTGGCGATAGTCCTGCTTGTCACATAGGAGCAGATATACTACTCAATTTGTGGAGCGAAAGCACCATTCGACATCCATATATGTTCTACATGGGCACGGATTTTCGCAAACTCAAAGTACCGTTTATTTGGTACGACCTTATGCATGTACTTGATGTCCTGTCACGGTTCTCATGGCTCAAGAAAGATACCCGACTACTGGACATGCTTGAGATACTGAAAAGCAAGGCTGATCAGCAAGGGCGCTTTACACTCGAATCAATCTGGACTGCATGGAAGGATTGGGAGTTTGGGCAGAAAAAAGAGCCGTCTCGCTGGCTAACCTTGACAGCGTGGCGAATCATCAGAAGAATGGAAAACGCTTAAACATAATTTGGCGCCCAACACGCGCTTGCACCTGACGCCGCTCCGCTGCGCTCCGCGGCGCAGGTGAATCGCCAGCCGTTAGGCCGCCGTACAAGACCCGCTCAAGGCTTAGGTGACGAAGGTTATCGCTCAGGCGCAAGTAAGGCGGGCGGCT
Organism: Anaerolineales bacterium; assembly: GCA_025057205.1. GTDB lineage: Bacteria > Chloroflexota > Anaerolineae > Anaerolineales > UBA6663 > JANWXR01. The sequence goes on from JANWXR010000395.1 coordinate 538, forward strand.
GTTGCCACCCGCCCGCGTCTCAGCGTACAGGCTCGTCCGCGCAATGGCACCGTTCAGGCCATTTTGCCGCTACGCGGCAAAATAGTTCGCTCGCTTCGCTCGCCCTGAACGGGCCATTGCGCTACATGCAAAGGCTCTGGCAGACCGCAAAGGCCAGAATTCAAGCCCTAGCGCCCTCTGCGCCGCCGCCGCTTCGCACTACCGCCAACGTGTTCATCAACCTTGCGCACCGGCTCAGGCTTAGAGCCTATCCGAATAACTAGTAGGACTTACGCAGTTGGCGGGGGTTGCCGCCACATCTGGCGTACTTCCGGCGGAT
>JANWXR010000396.1 GCA_025057205.1 Anaerolineales bacterium
TCGGGCGGGATACCGGCCGCGGTCTTCCTCCCCTGCGCCGGCGTTCCAGGCGTCCGCATGTGCCCAGTCTATCACGCCGCCCGCCGAGCTGATCAGGTGACCTTCGTCCCACGTGTACACCATCGGGCCGATGGCCCCGAGGCGCGGGCGCTGCATCACAACTTGAACCAGCCGGGAGATGCAGTCGCGTTCGAGCGTCGTGTCGTTGTTGACCAGGAACATCAAATCCGCACCGCGCGCCAGCGCCGCGCGCAGGCCGACGTTGTTGCCCCCGGCATAGCCCAGGTTGTCCCCGGCCTCGATCAGGCACACTTTGGGGAAAGTAGCCCGCACGGCTTCCACCGTGTTATCAGTCGAGGCGTTGTCCACCACCATCACCTCGGCATTGGCGTAATCCGACCGGCGCAGCGAGGCCAGGCAGTTGAGCGTCAAGTCAACGCCGTTATAGGCCAGCACAATCACGGCAACGCGTGGAAGCATACCCGTTGAAACCGATGTCAGTGGTCAGAGAGGCTGTTGTTTATCCACGAATGGACACGAATTCTCACGAATGGCTTTTGTTTATTCGTGTCCATTCGCTGCCATTCGTGTTCATTCGTGTTGATACGTGTTCATTCGCGACCATTCGTGCTCATTCGTGTGGATACGTGTCCATTCGCTGCGCTGCTATTCGCGTTCATTCGTATTGATTTCGTGTTCCATTCGCGACCATTCGTGCTCATTCGTGAACTCCAGAAGCACGTTCGCGCCGCTTCAGTTTGGGCGGGCAGATACCTGCGTGTGCACGCAAAGGTTGTCAGGGAACGTGCCGCCCCTTCGACTGCCGCTTCGCTTCGCTCAGCGTCCGCTCAGGG
>JANWXR010000397.1:0-369 GCA_025057205.1 Anaerolineales bacterium
TTAGAATGCCGGCATCACTCTGAGGATATTCGCGATGGTTGAGATCAAAGTGCAACTGCCTGACAACCTGGCGCAGCGTGTTCGAACCATGTCGGTCTGGTTGCCGGCGGTTTTGGAGCTAAGCCTGCTCAGCCTCAGAACACCGGCAGCTCAGACGGCGTCCGAGATCATTGATTTCCTGGCAGCAGGGCCGACGCCGGAGGAGGTGCTGGCTTATCATGTCTCGGAAAGAGCACAGGAGCGCGTGCGCCGGCTGTTAGCGATTAATGAAGCCGGCCTGGCCTCGTCGGACGAACAGGCGGAACTGGACGAAATTGAACGCATTGAACACATCGTGACCCTGCTCAAGGCCCAGGCTCAGCAGCAACT
>JANWXR010000397.1:379-853 GCA_025057205.1 Anaerolineales bacterium
CCCCGCGGCTCTACGCCGATTGGTTTTTGAGCGGGCGCAGGGCCGATGCGAATACCGCAGAGTTCTTCGTTGATATATCTCCGCGTACTCTGTGGTCTCGGCGGTGAAACATCTTTGTAGTGCTCTCTTGCTTGGAAAGGCGGCGGATGTGAAGGGCGCCGTCACACCTCAGGCGCTGCGCCGCCGAATTCCGCCAGAAGCGCCTTGAATTCGGGCAAATCACGGACAGGGGCGAAGTCCTCGTGGGTGAGCGTCTCCGCGATAATCTCCGGGTCCTTATCGCGCTCCAGGGCGCGGCGTAGCCAAAGAAGGGCCTCCGCCGCCATGCCGAGGGCGGCGTAGCCTGCGGCCACGCGCTGGGCCGGCCAACCCCCATCCGGCGTTAGCAGCGCCTCCACCTGAGCCACATCCGCTTTGGTCTGTTCCGGCTCATTTTGCTTGAGCAACAGCCGGGCGCGCCAGGCATAGGCAATC
>JANWXR010000398.1 GCA_025057205.1 Anaerolineales bacterium
GGGTTGGCCAGGTCGGCAGGCGAGAGGGCAGGGTTGGGCTGACTGAGGGTCCAGACGAGCAAGACAGCGTACAGCGTGGCGAGCGCGCTGATCGGCCAGAGCGACTCCATCACGCGCCGCGTCCCGCGCCAGTGCGGGGCGAAGACCATCAGTGCCCAAAAGGGCAGGACGACGAGGTTGGCGAGGTTGAAGAGGGTTTCGAGGGGCATTGTGGGAACTGAGAAAACACTTGGAACGTTGAGCAGGCGGTTTAGAAGATAACCGAGAGTTTGAGGAAAAATAAGCTGGAAATGGAAGTGAGACATGATCAAGACGGTCTTCGCTTGCTCAGGCTGGAGAAACGCCGTTGCCCTGCCGCTGATAGCAGCCTGGCTGATAGGGTGCTCGCCTTTGGAACTGGATGGCGGCGCTCGTGCCGGTGTGACTGAACCACCTCCGGCGACGGTCGAAACCGGCGCAACACCTATCCCGACCGACAGTGGTTATCCGGGGCCGGGAACGGCGGTGCCTCCGGCCACGATTGTACCCACCGCCGCAGAAACTCCGCCCTATCTGCTGGTTACGCCAAAGCCCATCACCTACTCGCTCGAGTCAACGGTGGACTGGTTGCCTTACGAGAACTCCCGGCTGGGGCTTTCGCTCAAATACCCGGAAACGCCGCCTCAGGTGATCGAAGAGCGCGGCGGGGAGTGGACCCGCGTGGTGATCAGCATTCGCACCGGGCCGACATTGCCGGCGGTTTGGGCCAATATCGCCGTGATTGAGATCAGCGTTTACCCCAATCCCGATGACCTGTCGCTGCTGGAGTTTTTGGCGCGAAGCTCCAGAGAGTACGGCGGACTTTCCCCTCGCG
>JANWXR010000399.1 GCA_025057205.1 Anaerolineales bacterium
CCGCGCCGAACGTCAGCAGGCTATGAAGAGCGACGCTCGTGAGCTTATGCCGGAAAGCGCGGCAGAGATCGAGCCGGACGAGGGGTGACCACCGGCTAAAAAATTCACGGATGAGTGCCCTGAAAAAACGGGGATTTTAGCCGGCGAAATGAAGGCACTCGAGTTTAGACTAAATTGGGGCGGCTGACTTGCCGGCCAGCCGCCCGGTGGCAGAATCGGGGTATGTGCAACTCCACCACTGCCACCGAACACCTTAACCGACTGCAAGCCTTTCGTCAACAGGTCTACGAGCGGCTGGGGCCGACGCGGGATGCGCTCTTCGAGTTGAGCGATGCGGTCTTGTTGACGCCCGCCGTCAATTCGTTTGCCGAGTTCTCGCTGTCCCCCGCCTTTCGCCGCCGTTGGCCGAGCCTGTACGAAGCCGTGCAGGATGGTCAACCGGATCGGCTCAGCCTGTTGGACGTGTATCTGTCCGAAGTGAACGCTTTGCCGGAGCAGCGGTGGTGTGGATGGGCGACCAGACTGCCTGGCCACGGCTGAATGCCAAAACCTTGCGTGACCGAACCGTCGAACACCCGCCCACACCCATCCCCGGTGCCTCACCGATGATAGTGAGCCAAGGCTATTCGACGCTGGCGTAGGTGCCGGAAGCCCAGGGGAGTTGGGCGTTACCCCTGCTGCATGAGCGGATTCCCGGCAACCGCGACCCGCTAACGATCATGGCGCATCAGCTGGAGCAGGTGTGTCGCCGCCCAGCGAGCGTCTTAAAACGCACCCCTGAGGCCAATCTTCGGGTCATCAGGCGGATCATCGCCACAGAGATAAACGCCTCACCGGTTTCGGGCAGGC
>JANWXR010000039.1 GCA_025057205.1 Anaerolineales bacterium
GATGCCAGAAGAGTTGAGTTGCTCAACGGCTTTTCGTAGCAGTAAGCCGGAAGGAAGAAGGCCGCGATCTGTGGTCTGTAGTCCGCCGTCTGCCATCTAATCGTCGTCATCGCTCACCGCCGCCGGCAGTGCCTCGCCGGCGAGCTTGGCGGCCTGTTCGCGCGCGGCCAGCTCGTCAATGAAGTCGTCCAGGTCGCCGTCCAGCACGGCCGTCAAGTTAAAGATGGATTTGCCGATGCGATGGTCGGTGACGCGCGACTGCGGGAAGTTATAGGTGCGGATTTTCTCGCTGCGCTCGCCGCTGCCCACCTGCTGCCGGCGTTCGGCGGCCTCAGCCCGCTGGCGCTTCTCCAACTCCTGCTCGTACAGGCGCGCGCGCAAGATGCTCATTGCGCGCTGGCGGTTCTGGGTGAGCGAACGCTCGTCTTCGCAGGTGACGACCAGGCCCGTCGGCAGGTGAGTGATGCGGACGGCGGTGGCGTTCTTCTGCACGTTCTGCCCACCGGCGCTGGAGGCGCGGTAGGTGTCAATCTTGATGTCGCGCTCCGGTATGTTAATCTCGACTTCGTCCATTTCGGCCAGCACGGCGACGGTGGCGGTGGAGGTGTGGATGCGCCCGGCAGACTCGGTCAGCGGCACGCGCTGCACGCGATGAACGCCGGACTCGAACTTGAGCCGCGAGTACGCCCCCTTGCCTTTGACTTCGAAGATCACTTCCTTGTACCCGCCCACGCCGGTCGGGTTTGAGGAGAGGACATCCGTCTTCCAGCCGCGCTTCTCCGCGTAGCGCGTGTACATGCGAAACAGGTCGGCGGCGAAGATGCCGGCCTCCTCGCCGCCCGCGCCGGCGCGGATTTCGACGATGACGTCTTTTTCATCGCGCGGGTCTTTGGGGACGAGCAGGACCTTAAGCCGCTGCTCCAGGGACTCCTTCCGCGCTTCGAGCTGGCGCACCTCGGCAGCGGCCATCTCGGCCAGCGCCGGGTCGGCCAGCAGTTCACGCGCGCCATCCAGGTCCTTCAACAGAGTCTTATATTCGCGATAGGCGTTGACGACCTCTTCAAGGCCGGCGCGCTCCTTGGCGGCCTCGGCCAGTTTGGCGTAATCGCCGTTAGAAGGCTCAGCCAGCAGGCGAGTCAGTTCTTCATAGCGGGCTTCGATCCCGGCTAGTTTTTCGAGCATTGGTGATGAAATGGTCAGAACAAGAAAGTCCGAAGTGAATCTTTTGGCTGTGGGCTGATATGGGTCAGCCGGCTTTTTTCAGACGGGCGATGATCTCTTGGAATTTGGGTTCCGCTTCGTCTTTGGGGAACTGCGCTGTGCCTGCGCCTTTGTGTCCGCCGCCACCGTACTCGGCCAGCAATTTGCCCACGTTAGTCTTGCACGTTCGGTTGAAGATGCTGTGCCCGAGCATAATGGTGCTGATTGTGCCACCCTTGCCGTCGTACAGCCGCGCCGAGACATTGGCCTGCGGGAAAAGGATGTAAATAATAAAGCGGTTGCCCGGCGGGACCTCGGTCAGGCCGCGAAAGTCGGTGATAACCACATTGCCGTCCAGCCGCGAGTGCCGCAACAACGCCTCGCGAAAGCGCTCGTCCTCCGCACGCAGCCGTTCGGTCATCGTCTTCACTTCCGGCGTTTCCAAAATTTCCTCCAGCGACTTGGTCTTTAGCCAGTCTAGCAGCATCATGAAGTACATCTGCAATTCGATGTCCTTCAGGCCGGAGCGCGGGTCCATGGTAAAAGCCAACAGGACGTAGCCTTGCGGATTGAGGACGTCCTCTTCCGTGAGTTGGGCGCTGTCCACACGGTCGGTCGCTTCCACCAGCTCCTTGAAGCGTCCCAGCTTCGCGTCGCCGCCGTAGTATTCGTAGATGAGGCGGGCAGTGCTAGGCGCATCGGCGTAGCGTCCTGGGATAGGCATGATGGCGTTGCTCGGCTGGGCAATCTCTTCTCCCGAACTGTGATGATCGAACCATAGTGCGCAGTTAGGATGGTAAGGCAGATTGGCAATGATAGAGTTCCCTGGCACGACGACCTTGCCATCTTGCACATCTTTGGGATAGGCAAACTGAATGTGCTCAACGTGCTCGACGGTCGAAAGCAAAACCGCCGACACCAGCCCATCCCAGTCTGCGCGCGTAATCAGGCGCATGCCCATGCCCATCCTCTCTCTGCTTTCCGATGCTTCACCGCGATTATAGCCGAGTCCGTCCTAGTGAGTTTGCCTTAGGTGAAGAGTCAGCACGCGGTTGGGATGAGGGAGCAGAGGCCCGATTCTAAGCCGAGCGACCGATTGACTTGCGAATTTGTCAGAAGGTATAATTTCGGTCGCTGGATTGGCACTCTCGCTTCGAGAGTGCTAACGCTTGTAGGCCTGAGAATCGAAGTCTTTGTGTTATGGAATCTCTGACTGACCGTCAACAGCTCATCCTGAGCCTGGTCGTTCGGGAATATACGGACACTGCCACTCCGGTTAGCTCCAGGGCGTTGGTGGAGAAGTACGGGTTGGACGTAAGCACGGCGACGGTGCGCAACGACTTAGCGGCGCTCACCGAGATGGGCTACCTGCGCCAGCCGCACACCTCGGCGGGCCGCGAGCCGACCGAAATGGGCTACCGCTACTTCGTCCAGCGCCTGATCGGCGAGACCGAGCTGCCCATCGCCGAGCAGAACACCATCAGCCACCAGTTCTATCAGGCGCGCGGCGACATCGAGCAGTGGATGCGGCTGGCGGCTTCGGTGCTGGCGCAGCACGGGCGCGGCGCCAGCCTGGTTACCGCGCCGCGCCAGGAACGGGCGCGCTTCAAACACCTTGAGCTGATTTCCACTCATGGCCGGCTGGTGCTGCTGGTGTTGGTGCTCAGCGGCGGGGAAGTACGCCAGCAGATGCTAACGCTGGCCGAGCCGGTCTCGCAGGAAAAGCTCAGCGCAATGGCGCAGCGCATTACGGCCCTCTGCGTAGGCAAGGATGCCGAAGCCGTCCTGGCTCAGGCAGCGGGCGCACCGACGTTTGAGCAGGAATTCATCCGGCTGGTGGCCGAGATGCTGCGCAAATCGGAGGAGATCTCCGCCAGAGAAGTGGTCCGCGATGGTGTGGCGAATGTGCTGGCCGAGCCGGAGTTCGCCTCGTCCGAGACGGCGCGGCAGGCGCTGCGAGTGCTGGAGGAGCGCACCTACCTAGAGCAACTCCTCTCGAAGGCGGTTGCTCCGTCGGTGGGCGGCGTTCAGGTCGTCATCGGCGGTGACAATGCCTGGCAGGAGCTGCGTGAGTTCTCGATGGTGCTGGCCCGCTACGGCGTGCCCGGCTATGCCACCGGCGCGCTCGGCGTGTTTGGCCCGCAGCGGATGCCCTATGGCCGCGCCATCTCCACCGTCCGCTTCGTCGCCGGGCTGATGAGCAATCTGATTTATGAAATCTACTTCGAGTGACTATGGCTGACGAGGAAAAGATCAGTGAAACCCCAGAAAACGGCGCTGCGACGACAGCTCCCGCCGTCGAGGGCCCGCCTCCAACCGAGGCATTAGAGCGGGAGCTGGAAGCAGCGAAAGCTAAGGCCGCCGAACATCTGGACGGATGGTTGCGCGCCCAGGCGGAGCTCCAAAACTTTCGAAGACGCGTTGAACGCGACCGCGCTGAGATGCAACAGGAGCTGACCGGCAAGATTATTGCACGGTACCTGGACGTGCTGGACGACCTCGACCGGGCGCTCAAGCATCAGCCGTCGGAGGCCGACGGCGCGGCGGCACTAGCCAAGTGGGCGCAGGGCATCGGCGCCATCCATCGCAAGTTCCAGAATATCCTGGAGGCAGAAGGCGTCAGCCGGATCGAGGCCGATGGCCAGGCCTTCGACCCGAACCTGCATGAGGCCATCGCTCACGAAGAAAGCGAGACGCATGCCTCCGGCCAAATCACGGAAGTGCTACGACACGGCTACAAAATCGGTGACCGCGTCATCCGGCCGGCGCTGGTGAAAGTAGCAAAATAACGATGCACAATTCACAAACTCCAACGCACTCCCAAGAAGTGGGCATTGTGCATTGTGCATTACAAGGAGTCAACTAACATGGGCAAAATCATCGGCATTGACCTCGGCACCACCAACTCCGTCGTGGCCGTCATGGAGGGCGGCGAGCCGGTGGTCATTCCTTCTTCCGAAGGCTCACGCCTTATCCCGTCCGTGGTGGCGGTGAACCCGAAGACCGGCGAGCGCATGGTCGGGCAGGTGGCCCGGCGGCAGGCGGTGCTCAACCCGGAGAACACCATCTTTTCCGTCAAACGCTTTATGGGCCGAAAGTACAACGACCCCGAAGTGCAGAAGGCTCTCAAGGTGGTGCCTTACAAGGTTACTGCCGCGCCCAACGGCGACGTGCGCGTGGTCATGGGCGGCAAGGAGTATTCGCCCCCAGAGATCAGCGCCATGATCCTGCAAAAGATCAAGGCTGACGCCGAGGCCTACCTGGGAGAGACGGTGACGCAGGCGGTCATTACCGTGCCGGCCTACTTCAACGACTCGCAGCGCCAGGCCACCAAGGACGCCGGCCGCATCGCCGGCCTGGAGGTGCTGCGCATCATCAATGAGCCGACGGCCTCCTCGCTCGCCTACGGCCTTGACAAGAAGAAAGAGGAGAAGATCGCCGTCTATGACATGGGCGGCGGCACCTTCGACATCTCCATCCTCGATGTGGGCGACGGCGTGTTCGAAGTGCGCTCCACCAACGGCGACACCTTCCTCGGCGGCGACGACTTCGACCAGCGCATCATCAACTGGGTCGCCGATGAGTTCAAGAAGGACCAGGGCATTGACCTGCGCAACGACCGCCAGGCGCTGCAGCGCTTGAAGGAGGCGGCGGAGAAGGCCAAGATCGAGCTGTCCACCGTAATGCAAACTGAGATCAACTTGCCCTTCATCACCGCCGATGCCAGCGGCCCCAAGCACCTCAACATGACGCTCACCCGCGCCAAGCTGGAGCAACTGTGTGACGACTTGATCCAGCGCTCGGTGCAGCCTGTGCATCAGGCGTTGGAGGACGCCGGCCTCAAGCCGAGCCAGATTGACGAGGTGGTGCTGGTGGGCGGCATGACGCGCATGCCCGCCGTGCAGGAAGCAGTGCGGAAAATCTTCGGCAAGGAGCCGAACAAGAGCGTCAACCCCGACGAGGTGGTGGCCATCGGCGCGGCCATCCAGGCCGGTGTGCTCGGTGGCGAAGTCAAGGATATCCTGCTGCTCGACGTTACTCCGCTTACGCTCTCCATCGAGACGTTGGGCGGTGTGGCCACGCCCCTCATCGAGCGCAACACCACCATCCCCACCCGCAAGAGCCAAATCTTCTCGACGGCCTCCGACATGCAGACCTCGGTGGAGATCAAGGTTGTGCAGGGCGAGCGCCCGATGGCGGCGGATAACAAACTGCTCGGCAACTTCATCCTTGATGGCATCCCGCCGGCGCCGCGCGGCGTGCCGCAAATTGAAGTAACTTTCGATATTGATGCCGACGGCATCCTCAAGGTCTCCGCGCAGGACAAAGCTACCGGTCGGAGCCAGCATATCACCATCACAGCCTCATCCGGCCTTAGCAAAGAGGAAGTGGAGCGTATGATCAAGGAGGCCGAGCGGCACGCGGCCGAGGACCGCAAGCGCAAGGAGGAAGTGGAGACGCGTAACACCGCCGATGCCGCCGTGTTCACCGCGGAGAAGGCATTACGCGAAGGCGGTGACAAAGTGCCGGCAGATGTGCGCAGCGAAGTTGAGGCCAAGGTGACGGCGGTAAAATCGGCGCTCGAGGGTAAGGATGTAGCGGCCATTAAGCGAGCTACTGAAGAACTGTACCAGGCGGTGCAGAAGATCGGCGCGGTGATGTACGGCCAGCCGGACGCCGGCCCGACGATGGGCAGCGACGGCGGGGCCGGTCCCCAGCCTGGCGGCGATGGCAAGGGGCCGGGCGGCGATGATGTCGTCGAAGGGCAGTTCAAGGAAGCCTGACAGGTGTGAAGCGCTGACAAGGGATAGGTAACACACCTGTCCCTTGTCTCTTATCTCCGGTGCCGGCATGGCTACGAAGCGCGATTACTACGAAATTCTCGGCGTGAGCCGCTCGGCCAGTGCGGAGGAGTTGAAGTCCGCCTTTCGGCGTCTGGCCAAGCAATATCACCCGGACGTGAACAAGGAGCCGGGCGCCGCCGAGAAGTTCAAGGAAATTAACGAGGCCTACGCCGTGCTCTCCGACGAGCAGAAGCGTGCGGCCTATGACCGCTTCGGTCACGCCGGCGTCAACGGCGATGGCTTCGGCGGCGCAGCGGATTTCGCCGGCTTCGGCGTCGAGGACATCTTCGAGACGTTCTTCGGCGGGTTTGGCGGCATGGGCCGCAGCGGCGCCCGGCGCGCTCCGCGACGCGGCCAAGATTTGCGCTACGATCTGACGATTTCATTTGAAGAATCGATTTTCGGCGTGGAGCGCGAGATCGAAATCACGCGCAACGAAGTGTGTGATGCCTGCCGAGGCAGCGGCGCAGAGCCGGGCACCTCGCCCGTGCGCTGCAGCACCTGTCGCGGCACCGGCGAGGTCCGCCAAGTGCGCCAGACCTTCCTCGGTTCGATGGTCAACGTGACCACGTGCCCGCAGTGCCGGGGCACCGGCGAGGTCATCAACACGCCATGCCGGACGTGCAACGGCCGGACGCAGGTGCGCAAGACACGGCGGCTAACCATCAGCGTGCCGCCCGGCGTCAACACCGGCACACAGATTCGCCTGAGCGGCGAGGGCGAGCCGGGCTTCAACGGCGGCCCGAACGGCAACCTGTACGTCGTCATCACCGTGACGCCGCACAAGTATTTCCGCCGCCGCAACGACGACCTGTTCCTCGAAGTGGCAGTGAACGTGGCCCAGGCAGCGCTCGGAGCCGAGGTGCACATCCAAACGCCCTACGGGCCGGAGAAACTGAAGATCCCTCCGGGTACTCAGCCCGGCACAATCTTCCAGTTACGCGGCAAGGGCGCGCCGCGGGTGCAGCGCAGCGGCAAGGGCGACCTGTTCGTCATCCTCAACGTCACCACCCCGCACGATCTCAGCCGCGAACAGAAGAAGCTGCTCGAAGAGCTCCGCAAGAGCCTGAACGCAGAGGCGACCCCGCTGGAGCGCGGCCTGCTCGATCGCCTGCGAGATGTGCTCGTAGAATAGTCATCCGTCATCAGTCATTGGCAGTGGATGACTGAAGACTGAAGACTGATGACTGATGACTGATGACCGCATGAATTGGCTGGGAGTCTCTCTAACCGTCAGCGCCGAGGCGGCGGAGGCGGTAAGCGAGGTGCTGGCGCGTTTCGCACCGGCGGGCGTGGCGGTCGAAGCGACGAATTTCACCGTCACACCCGACGACCATGGCGTGCCGGTGGGCGACGTCATTGTGCGGGCCTACCTGCCGGCGGACGCCGAGCTGGAGCAGACGCGCGCCAGGCTCGAAGAGAGCCTGTGGCACCTTGGCCAGCTCCTGCCGCTACCTGCGCCGGTTTATACCCCGGTTGCCGATCAGGACTGGTCGGAAGCCTGGAAAGCGAACTTCAAACCACTGCGCGTGGGCAAGCGGCTGATGGTCATCCCGGCCTGGCTCGACCCCCCGCTCGCGCCCGACGACGTGCCCATCCGCCTCGACCCCGGCATGGCCTTCGGCACCGGCACACATCCCACCACACAGCTCTGCCTGTGCGCCGTTGAGCGCCATCTCAGGCCAGGGCAGACCGTGATTGATTTGGGGACCGGCTCCGGCATTCTGGCGATTGCGGCTGCGAAACTTGGAGCCAACCGTGTGCTGGCCTACGATATTGACGCTGAGGCCGTGCGGGTGGCGCAGGAGAACGTTGCCGCGAACGGCGTCGCTGACCGTGTTCGGGTAACAAAAGGTTCGCTGGCGGAGTTGCGGGCCAAAGGCGCAAGCGCGTCGCTCGTCCTGGTGAATATCCTGGCGTCTGTAATCGTGCGACTTTTTGAAGAAGGGCTGGCCGACTTGGTTGAGCCGGAGGGGCGGATGGTGCTCTCCGGCATCTTGGACTCACAGGCCTATGAGGTGCACGCTGCTTTGCAACGGCACGGCCTGACGCTGGCGGCACAGGAACATCTTGAGGATTGGGTGGCGCTTATTGCCGAGAAAGAAGGGAAACTCGTCGATGCCGGTCGTGGATGACGAAAGCCGTTATCCGTCCTCACGATAGCTGCCTTCAACGATGTCACCGTCGCTCTTAGGCTTTTCGCTGCCGGAGGTGGGGTTGTCCGTCACGCTCCAAGGGCTGCTTTGGACGATGCGTCTGAGCTGCTCGCGCACCACTTCGGGCGGGGCCAGCTCCAGGAACAGGCGCATGCCGAGCATGACCACGGCCAGATCGTCCAGCTGCCCCAAGCCGACGAAAATATCCGGCAGCAGATCGGCAGGGAAGAAGAGATAGCCCACGGAGAGCAGGGGGATAAGCTTGGTCAGCGTCGGCACGCGCTCATCCAGCATCAGGTTATACACCAGCTTGAGCTGTTGGACGGCCTCGCGAACAAAGTTCCCCTGAGGGATGTACGGTCCGATCAGGTTGCGTTTTTCTTCGGCCATATGGAGTGCCTCCGCGCCGAGTTTAGAAACGGCCCCCGACCAGAAGGGCCGGCTCTCAACGCAGGGTTTAGCTTGCCAGATAAGCGGCTATTCGTCAATCAGGCTGAAGAAATTGCGGTTCTGCTCGCGCAGCGCGAAGTCCAGGCGCTCGCGAGTCAGCGCGCCCTGTTCTATCAGGATGTCGCCCAGGCGGCGGATCGTGCCGGCTTTGGCCTCCAGTTGTTGTATTTGCAGGGCGGCTTTGAGTTGCTGGGTGGTGATGAAGCGATATTCGAGCAGATACTTGCCCAGACGTGGGACGGGGCGGTCCTCGTCGCCCGGCGGGTCAATTGGGATGTCGGCGAAATGGGCCTCGCTTTTGACTTCTGCGACCGCTTCCTGCCGGGCACGCTCTCGCAGCGCCAGTTTCAGCCATTCTTGGGCCGTCTTGTTGTTCGGGTTGATGACCAAGACGCGCTTGAGGCAGTCAATGGCCTGGTTTATGTCGGTCAGCGCGGAAGCCAGCGCTAGCCAGGCGTTCTCGTGGCGCGGGTCGGCGCGCACGGCCTCAGTGAGCAAGCGGCGCGCCTCATCCAACTGCCGCTCGCGGATGGCAACCCGGGCGCGCCGGTAGAGCGCGTCGGCATGCAGGCGACCGTTTTCCATCGCAGGCAGAGGTCTGAACCTTTCTCAAACGTCTTGCTCGACTCGTAACTGCTCCGGCTGCGAATCAATCCGGCAGGAGCGCCGTTTGGGGCATTGGAGCAGCTATCTCGCATCGAAATGCTTAGCTGGACAGTTACTCAACCCAAAGTATAGCCTACTTGCTCCGGCGACGACAATTGGGAGAAAATGGCCACGTCCCGCCCGGTTCCGGACTTCAAAACGAACCGCCGGTGGGCAACCGGCGGTCGGTAGAGTGACGGAGAGGGCGTATTGGCGAAGGCTCATTGAATTCCCAGGTAGGCCTTCCGCACCATCTCGTTCTGACGCAGGTTCTCGCCGGTGTCGCTCAGGACGACCTCTCCGGTTTGCAGCACATAGCCGCGATGGGCTATCTGGAGGGCCATACGAGCGTTTTGCTCCACCAACAGAATGGTGGCGCCGTCGTCGTTCAGACGTTTGATGGTTGCGAAGATGCTGTCCACCAGCACGGGGGCTAGGCCCATTGAGGGTTCGTCGAGCAGCAACACTTTGGGCTGGGCCATCAGGGCGCGGCCCATGGCCAGCATCTGCTGTTCGCCGCCGCTCAGCGTGCCGGCCAGCTGCTGGCGCCGCTCTTTGAGCCGGGGAAAGAGCGTGAAGACGCGCTCAATGCCCTCGCGGACCCGACGGCTATCCTTCTGCACATAAGCGCCCATCTCCAGGTTTTCCTGCACCGTCAGGCGAGCGAATACGCGCCGGCCCTCCGGAACCTGCACCACGCCCCGGGCAACGATCTCATGCGGTGGGATGGTCGTCAGGTCTTCGCCGCGCAGGCGAATTCGTCCCTCGCGCGGGCGGAGCAGGCCGCTGATGGTGTTGAGGGTGGTCGTCTTGCCGGCGCCATTGGCGCCGATGAGCGTGACGATTTCGCCCTGCTCAACGGTCAGCGACAATCCTTTGAGGGCATGGATATGCCCATAGTAGGTGTGAACGTTTTCGACTTCCAGGATGGCCATGGCGATTCACCCTGCGGCGGAGGAAGCGGGCAACGTCGAGACGGAGGGCCGGACGGCCTGCTCCGGAATATCCGCCGCGCTGCCACGCCCAAGATAGGCTTCGATCACTCTGGGGTTCGTCTGGATCTCGCGGGGCGTCCCCTCGGCGATCTTTTCGCCGTAGTCCAGCACGGTGATGCGCTCGGAGATGCTCATCACCACGCGCATATGGTGCTCGATGAGCAGGATGGTGATGCCCAGCTCATCGCGCAGCCGCCGGATGAAGGCCACCATCGCCTCACTTTCCGTCGGGTTCATGCCGGCGGTCGGCTCATCCAGCAGCAGCAGCTTTGGTTTGTTGGCCAGTGCGCGGGCAATTTCCAGCCGCCGCTGGTCGCCATAGGGCAGGTTGCGCGCCAGCACGTCGCCCTTGCCCTGCAGGCCCACGAAGCGCAGCAGCCGCCGAGCCTCCTCGTGGGCATGCTCTTCCTCCGCCCGAGTAGCCGGAGTTCTCACCACTGCGCCGATCCACGTCGCATGCAGGTGGGCATGCAGCCCGACCAGGATGTTCTCCAGCGCGGTCATGTTGGGGAATAAGCGAATGTTTTGGTATGTGCGCGAGATTCCCAGGTGAGAAATCTTATCCGGGCGTAAACGATGGATGGGCACGCCGTCGAAGATGATTTCTCCCTCGTCGGCTTGATTGAAGCCAGTGATGCAGTTGAAGAACGTCGTCTTGCCGGCGCCGTTGGGGCCGATGATGCTGGCGATCGTCTGCTTCTCAAGGGTAAAGTCCAGGGCGTTCACCGCCACCAGGCCCCCAAAGCGTTTGGTCACTTTTTTTGCGGTCAGAATAGCCATGGGCAGGCTCCTAGCTCGCCGGGACTGTGCTTGAAGAGCCAGGATTAGTTTCTGTTTCGTCTGTCTCGTCGGTATGCAACTCACGCCGGATGGCGGCCGAAGGCCAGAGGCCCTCTGGCTTGGCCAGCATCATCGCAATTAGGGCAATGCCATACAGCAAGTAACGATATTCGTCGAACTCGCGGAAAAGCTCCGGCAGGCCGATGAGCGCAAACGCACCCACGATCACGCCGGGGATGCTCCCCATTCCACCGACGATTAACAGGGCCACCACGTTGACGGAGACCAGCAGGTTCATGCTGTGGGGGAAGATCGAGCCGACCAGGGCGGCGAAGATGGCCCCGCCCAGGCCTGCAAAGGCTCCGCCTAGCATGTAGGCAAGCAATTTGGTCTGCACCAGATTAATTCCGAGGGCCTCGGCTACATCCTCATCTTCGCGGATTGCCATCCAGGCACGGCCCAGACGCGAATCGCGCAAGCGCACGGCGACGAAGGCCACCAGCACGGCGCCAAACACGGCCAGGTAGTAAATCTGCTGCGGCCCGGCCAGTTCTAGATTTCCAATCCAGGGTTTAGGGATGGCCAGGATGCCGAACGACCCGCCTAGCCAGGGGCGCAAAAAGTCCGAGCCGACCAGCAGACGCACAATCTCTCCGAAGCCGAGTGTGGCGATGGCCAGATAGTCGCCCCGGATGCCCAATACCGGCAGGCCGAAGAATGCTCCTGCGATCATCGCCAGCAGGACGCCCACCGGCGCCGCCGCCCACCATGACCACTGGGCGATGCCATGCTCGCCTGTCGAAGTCAACAGGCCCACCGTATACGCACTGATGGCGAAGAAGGCCACGAAACCCAGGTCGAACAACCCGGCCATACCTAGGGTAATGTTCAGCCCCAGGCCCATCAGCGCGAAGATGCCCACCAACACGATCACCTGGGCGATAAACGCGCCGGAGATTTGTGGGAAGATCAGGATCAGGATCACGGCCAGCCCCAGCATTGCCCAGCGCAGCGTCTTCCGCTGGGCCTCGGGCAGGCGGGTGATGCGCTCACGTACCGTTGCCTGCGATTGACTCCAGAGCAGGGCAAGGCCACCGGCCAGGATGAAGAAGAGCAACGCGCCGGCAAGGGTCAGGCCTTCAGAAGCGAACAGGAAACGTCCCAGCTCGGCCGACCAGCCCGGGCGCGCCGCCAGAATAACTCGCAATAAGCCCGAAAACAGGCCGGCCAGCAAAACTCCGACCAGGCCGTTTACGATGGATTGCCGCACGCGCCGGGGCAGGAGACAGAACAGCGCCGCCACCAGCCCCAGCGCGGCGCCACCCACCAGCGGTATCCAGGCGCCGTTCGGCCCTGCACCGAGGGTCAGGGCGTTATACAGGGCCGGCGAGGCGTTGATGAAGACCGCGCGCAAATTCACCACACTGCCGATGACCACCAACCCTGTCAGCAGACCGCCGGTAAGCCCGCCGGCAACCACGCCGCTGATCAGCACCGTCAGTGCATTGGTCGGCTCTCCGGCGCGGCGCGCGGCCAGATATCCCGCGCCCAGCCCGGTGAGGAGCAGCAGCACTTGTCCCAGCGAAATCACCCGCTCGATGATGTCGCTCCGACCGAATACTTCCACCATGCCGACTAGGCAGATATAAAGCATAATCACACCGCCGATCAGTCCAATCCTCACGCTGTGCCACACGGGAAGCCGTCTCAACTCGTTCATTGTTCACCTTCCAGGAGACCGGGCAATCAGGCTATGCCTTCTTGGCCGTGAGCTTCTCACCCAAGATGCCCGACGGGCGAAAGATCAGCACCAGCACCAGCATGGTGAAGGCGATGGCATCCTTTAGCTGGTATGGTGCGACGATGCCCAGGCTTTCCAGGAACAGGGCCGGGCCGAGGGACTCAAAGATGCCGAGGAACAGCCCACCCAGCATGGCGCCGGGGATGTTGCCGACTCCGCCCAACACCGCCGAGGTAAATGCCTTTATGCCCGGCACAAAGCCCATGAAAAAGTTCACTTGCCGGAAGACCAGCGCGTAGAGCACACCCGCCACGCCGGCCATTGCCGCGCCGAGCGCAAAGGTCGTCACGATCACGCGATCCACGTTGATGCCCATCAGTGCCGCTGTCGCCTTGTCCTCCGAGACGGCGCGCATCGCCTTGCCGATCTTGGTGCGCATGACGATGGTGTACAGTCCTAGCATCATCAGTACGGCGGCGATGGTCACCACTACCTGAGCCTTGAGGATGTTGATTCCGAAAAACGTCCATTCGCCTTGCAACAGCTCGACGACGGGGTAAGCATACACCCCCGGCCCGAAGAGACCGCGAAAGGTGTACTGAAGGAAAAAGGACGCTCCGATCGCGCTGATGAGAGGCACCAGGCGGGGCGCCTGACGAAGTGGGCGATACGCCACCCGTTCAACCAGCAGCGCGATCCCGGTTGAGGCGGCCATCGCTACGAGCATGATCAGCACCAGCGCCACAAGTGGGTTCTGATCGAGGAAGCCGGACTGTTCCAGCGCGCTGGCAACGAAGTAAGCGCTGAAAGCCCCGCTCATGAAGATTTCGCCGTGAGCGAAATTGATCATGCGCAGGATGCCGTAGACCATGGTGTAGCCCAGGGCAATGAGGGCATAGATGCTGCCTTGAGCGATGCCGAAGACCACAAAGTCAATCCACTGTTGGCTGTTGTACTTGCCCCCGATCAGGGTGAGCACCGTCCCAATAACTACGATTAAGACTACAATGATTCGGAATCCCCACAGATAGAGCGCAATAGACCAATCGATAAGCTTCTCGGTCAGGCTGGTGTACATGAGTCTCCTGCCGCTAGACGACTAGGGATAAGTCAAAGGACATCATGACTTATCCCTAGTCGCTGAAGGCCTATATCGTCGCTGACGAAGGCCGGCTGACGATTACGGCCAGATCTTCTTCGGGTTCACGCCCGGACTCCACGTGTCGGGGTTGGCATCCTCGACCTGATAGACGGCGATCTTGGGATCGGAGCAGTCGCCGTACTCGTCACAGCTCAACGTGCCGGTCAGGCCCGGGAAGTTCTTGGTGGCGTAGAGCGCCTTGCGCAGCGCGTCGCGCCCGATGTAGATCGTGCCGTCCGGCCCGGTGACGGCGACCTTCTCGATCGCGGCGAAGATCATGTTGGTCGCGTCGTAGGCGTGGGCATGGAAGCCCGACAAGGGCTTGCCGCCGTATTTGGCCTCATGCTTCTTGACGAACTCGGCGTACTTCGCGCCCAGCCGCTCCACCGTCAGGTCAGGGCTGGAGTGATACATGCCTACGGCCGCAGGCCCGGCCGCCTTGAGGAAGTCGGGCGAGAACATACCGTCCGCACCCATCAGCGG